>JBOGOY010000244.1:0-6165 GCA_050748185.1 Pyrinomonadaceae bacterium | reverse complement strand
CTCTTTGACCGCGCGGGTCATGTGGATGAAGTCTTCGTCTTCGAGCAGGAGTTGGCCGAGCGGGTCGCTTGCGTGCGCGTCGAAACCGGCGGAGATGAAAACGAGATCGGGCTTAAACTTGTCGCTCAGTTCTTCCAGCCCGGTGTCGAACATCCGCCGCTGCTGCGCGGCCGGCGTCTGGGCGCGGACGGGGACGTTGAGCGTCGTGCCGCGACCGCGCCCCTGCCCCGTCTCGCCGCGCGCGCCCGTGCCGGGATACCACGGATACTGATGCGTCGAGTAGAAGAATACTGTCGGGTCGTCATAGAAGATGCCCTGCGTGCCATTGCCGTGGTGCACGTCCCAATCGATGACGGCGACACGCTCGATCTCTCGGTAACGTCGCTGCGCGTAGCGTGCGGCGATGGCGACCGTGTTGAAGAGACAGAAGCCCATCGCGGCCTGCGCGGTGGCGTGATGGCCGGGCGGCCGCGCCGGCACGAAGGCGTTGCGCGCCTCGCCCGACATGAGCAGATCGACCGCGCGACACGCCCCGCCGGCCGCGCGCAACGCCGCGTCCAGCGAACGCATCGAGACGCTCGTGTCGGAATCCAGATAACCGATCCCTTCGCTCACCGCCTGCTCGACGCGCTTGTAGTGTTGTCCGGTGTGACACGCCTGCACGTCGCCGCGCGGCGCGAGGGTCGCCTCGACCTCCAGCAGACGCGGCCACAACTCCGCATCGCCGCGCAGGGCGTCTAACACGACCTTGTAACGCTCGGGCCTTTCGGGATGCCCGATGCCCGTGTCGTGCTCGTAGAAAACCGGGTGGTGAACGACGGCTGTCTTCATGCCGGCGATTATGCGAGAGGGCTGGGGGGAGGTCAAACGGGTTGAGGAAGGCCGTCCGTGGTCCGTGGTCAGTTGTCCGGTGCAATCAGTGACACCCGATCCGGGTTGTGAAAGCCACGCTTCAGCCGCCCGAACACGTACCACAGGCAACTGACTACGAACGACGGACAATTCAGCACGATTTCCATACGGCGACCGGAAGGGCCAAGTCATGGAGATGCTAAAAATGCCGCGATTTTACCGCTTCACTCAAGCGGAATACTGCTTGCACAGTCTCTCGCTCGGGCGGGACTACTTTGTGCTTCGATGTGAATAAGTTTTGATTTGAGGAGACATTCTGATGAAGAAGACTCTCGCGGTTCTATTCGGTCTGGTGCTGCTCGTCACGACGATTGTGCCGGACATTTTCGCGCAGGAACGCCGGCGCAAACGTTCGCGCTTCGGGCGCAAGGCGCGCACGGCTGCAATTATCGGCGGCGGCACGGTGGCCGGCGCGCTGATCGGCGGCAAGAAGGGCGCGGCCATCGGCGGCGGCGGCGCGGCTCTCTATGCTTTTAACCGGCGCGCGGCACGGCGCAACTTCAAAGGGCGCACGCGCACCATCGGCACGGTCGCGGGCGGCACGGCCCTCGGTGCGGGCGTCGGCGGCGTGGTGGGCGGCAAAAAGTCGGCGGCCATCGGCGCGGCGGCCGGTGCGGGCGGGTCTTACATTTATCGTCGGCGTCAGCGTCGCCGTCGCTACTAACGCACCCGTTGCCGGGCACTAAGCAGATTAAAGGGCCGCGGGTGAAGGCGGATGACCCGCGGCTATACTTCCGCGCCCGTCAGGGCAATCCGAGACGCACTTACTCAAAAGTGATGGATGACAAGTGACAGGTGACAAGCAAAAACAGTGACCGAGTGACCGAGTGACAAGCAAAAACAGTTTTCCTCTTGTCACTTGTCACTCGGTCACTGTTCACTTTCTGCTCTTGTCACCTGTCACCCATCATTTTTGAGGGCTTAACACCTCGCAGTTTTACGCCATTCGATTTCACATATCTTTCGAGGAGACGAGACGCTATGTCACACGATGAAGAGCAGCAACGCCGGAGCCGCGTGGTGGTCGAGACGCCCAATGCGCGGCGGGAAGAATATTATTCGCAGACGACACAGCGCCCACATGAAGAGCGTGGCGGCCATTCGACTGGAACAGTCGCCGTGGTGGCGCTCGTCGCGATCGCGCTGACGGCCATTGTGCTTTTCTTTCTGCTGAACGATCGCGAGGATGCGACCAACGCCAACGTTAACGTCGCCACCGCGCCCCCGACGCCGATCCCGACTATGCCGACGCCGCTCGTCATCCAAGCGCCGGCGCAGCAACCGCCGGTCATCATTCAACAGCCGCCGCCGGCCACGACGACGCAACCCGCGCCCGTCATTATCACGCCGCCCGCGCCGGCTGCGACCACGCCGGACGCCGGGGCCAACACCACAATTGACGACGCGAACGTCGAGTCCAACATCAACAAGACTTTCACCGACGACACAGACCTTTCCGCCCTCGGCATCATCGTCACCGTTAACGGCGGGCGGGTGACGCTCCTCGGCAGCGTCGGCTCGCCCGAGTTGAAGTCGCGCGCCGAGCGCCTCGCCCGCGGCGTCAAAGGCGTCCGCGCGGTCGAAAACAAGATCACCGTGGAGTGAAATGATGAAGGCGGAAGGATGAATGGGCCAGAGTAGATAGTAGCCAGTAGTCAGTAGCCAGTAGCCAAGCATGAGCACGTGAAAGCCGATCAGTTACTGCGCCCAACTACCGGCGAAGTCAACACCTACTGACTACTGACTACTGGCTACTGGCTACTGCTTTCATCATTTCCTCAATACCCTTCCGTGTGTTGGCGCAACCACTCGTTCAATTCTTCTTCCGACGGCTCGCGCCCCAGTTCGTCGCGCAGTCGCCCGCGCAGGTATTCGTGCTCGGAGCGTGCGGCCTCTTCGAGCCCCGGCGAGTTGGAATTTTCAGTTGACGTATCGTCAGGCCGCTCGGCCTTCGGCTCTTGTGTCGTCTCCGTCCCACTCTCAGCGTCCATCTGGTCCCCTCCTTTTGCTTCCGCCACAGCGGTCGGCCTCAGTAAATGACGCGGAACTCGCCCGCCGCGAGATGCGTCTCGACGCACATGCTCGTCTCCTCGCCGCGGATCGACAGCCGGCGGCGCGTGGCGTCCGGGCTGTGATAAAACTCGACCTCGGCGATCAAGCACTCTTGTGGCGCCGGCACGATAAAGCCCAACTCTAACGCCCCCGGCCCGCGCTCGTACAGCGCGCTCGATTCCGCGATCAACCGCGCGCGCACGTCCTCCCCGACATTCAACTCGGCCAGAGCCAAACTTGTCTGAAGCAAGCCCATCTCGGCGTCGAGGAAGATCGACCAGACGAACCCGATGTCGAGCACGAAATGCAGCGCGTCGTCGGTCACGAAATAGCCGAGCGGCGTCGCGCCGACGACGTGCGCGACGATGTGTTCCTGATGCCTGCCCGTCTCCGACGGCAACCACTCTATGTTCATGGTCATTTAACGTCAGTCAGCATAAAGGATAGAAAGCAGTGTGCTGGCTGCGGCACCGCCGCAACCACCGCCATCACCGACGCGGCCACGACTAGGCTCTTCCACCCGCGACGCTCGGACATTAACTCCGCCCTCCTGTCCGAACTACCCGCCCATCACATTCAGCCGGCATCTTCCAGTCTCGACTCGATCCGGTAGCATAGCAACTCTTTGAACTTCGCCCACGCGAGCGCGGCCGCGACGAGGCAGCCGACGCCGCCCGCGACGACCGACAGCGGCGCGCCGACGGCCGCCGCCAAGAGCCCCGCTTCGAGTTCGCCGAGTTGCGGCCCGCCCATGAAGAAGATCATGTTGACCGAGGTCATGCGCCCGCGCAGGCGGTTCGGCGTCGAGAGTTGTCTGATCGTCTGCCGGATGACAGTGCTCACCGTGTCGGCCGCGCCCGACACCGCGAGCATCAGGCACGACAGCCAGAACGCGCGCGACAGGCCGAAGGCAAGCGTCGCCGCGCCGTACACGGCGACTGACCACAGGACCAGCGCGCCGGGGCGGGACCAGTCGGCCCGCCGCGCCATCACGATCCCAGCTACCACCGCCCCGGCCGCCGGCGCGGCCGCCAGCACGCCCAATCCCCGCGCGCCGACCTGCAAAACTTCGGCCGCGAAGATCGGCAGCAGCGCCGTCGCCGAGGCGAAAAACGTGGCGACGAAATCCAGCGTCATCGACTGCACGATGATCGGCGTCCGCCACACGAACCGCCACCCCTCCCGCAGCGACTCGAAGCTGATCGCGTTGCGTTTCGTTCCGTCCTCTTCTTCGGCGGCACGGCCGCTCGCGCGCAGGTTGAGCACCGCCAAGATCACGGCGAGGAACGAAACCGCGTTGAGCGCATAGACGAGGGCCGGCCCGGCGTTCGCGAGCGCGAGGCCGGCCAGCAGGGGACCAGTGACCTGCGCCACCTGAAAGGCGACGAGGCCGAGACTGACTGCATTCGGGAAGTCGCGCGCCGGCACCAACTCCGGCAAAAGCGCCTGCCGGGCCGGGTTCTCGAACGCCACCGCCGCCGAAGAAAGCGCCGCCAGCGCGTACAGAGGCCAGACGTCAGGCAGGCCCGCCCACGTTAATACCGCCAGCCCCAACGCCGAGCAGAGCATCACGATCTGCGTCAACACGATCAGGCGTTTGCGGTCGAAGGCGTCGGCTACCACGCCGCCCGCGAGCGAGCACAAGATGATCGGCAACACGCGCGCCAGTCCGACCATCCCGAGCGCGAGCGCGGATTTCGTCAGCAGATAGACGTGCCAGTTGAGCGCTACCAATTGCATCTGCGAGCCGACGACCGAGACCGTCTGACCGGCCCACAGCAAGCGGAAGTCGCGGTGGCGCAGCGCGGCGAAGGCCGAAACGTCTGACCGTGGGCGGGGAGAGGGCGTCGATGCCCTGAAGATTTTTGGGGTTGACACGGGGATGAGTTTACCCGACGGGCGGGAGAGATAAAGAGGGCGCGCCGGCTCTTGTCAGCGCGCCCCCTCACTTGGCACAGTCATTCTCGAAGCCCGTGAGTCGCTACCGACTCGGGGCTACTTGCACTTGGAGTAACCGCAGTCGCGGCAGAAGTCGCAGCCCGAGGCGTGTTCGAGTTGGCCTTTGCACTCGGGGCACTCGCTAATCAATGAGAAGTTGCGGTTCGCCCTTTTCGCGCTGTCGGGGACGGCGACCTCGACTGTGGGCTGCGCCGCGTAGGCAGCGGCGCGCTCCGAGTCTGGTTGGCTCCGCAAGCGACGCGCGGTGAGCATGACGCACTCGGCGACGGCTTGCTCGGGGCTCGTCAGCAGTCGCTCGTTGAACCAGACGGAGTGCGTGCCTGTCACCTTATTAAGGCTGCGGGCCACCTCGCGCGCGTCGAACCCGCCGCGCAGCATCTTCGAGGCGAGCAGCCCGACGCCGCCCGAGATGGGGCCGGTGGCGAACACTTCGAGGATGCTCTGGCCGTCGTGGTTGACCGTGACGTAGAGGTTCTGCCCGTCGAACGGGATCTGCCACGTCGCGCCGCGCAGTTCGCGCGGGCGCTCGATGCGCGCGTCGGCGGCCGTCTGCGGCGCGAGGTCGATAGCGGTCGATCGGGCAGCAACCGCCGGTGATGTCGCGGCTTCCGTCGCGCCTTGCTCGACCTCCGGCGCGGTGGTCGCCTGCTGGGTCGTGATGGCCGGGTCACACGCGACCTCGCCTTTGGGCTGCGCGCCCTTGACGGTCGAGAGCACCTGACTCTCGCGGCTGCCATCGCGGTAATAACTGACCGCTTTGCAGCCCAACTCGCGTGCCAGTCGGTAGAGGTGATCTACCGACTCCAGCGTGTCGTCGGCCGAGCCGTTACAAGTCTTCGAGACGCCGTTGTCCACGTTGCGCTGCGCTGCGGCAAGGACGTGGACGTGCCGCTCGGCGCTGATCGACATCGCCGAGATGAAGTAGTCCGGGAGTTCCGATTCGTGCTCGACGACGTACTCGGCGGCGTAGTCGATCGACGCTTGGTCCGTCTGGTCCACGTCAATCCCCAACACGCGCGCGGCGAGCGTGTGGACGTAGGTCCGCTTGCCGAGCGTGTCTTGGCGGACGTAGGCCCAAGAGAAGTTCGGCTCGATGCCCGACGAAGTTTCGGCGACGAGCGAGATGGTGCCGGTCGGCGCGATGGTCGTCGTCTCGTAGTTGCGCGGCGTGAGCGCGTCCGCCGAGACGCCGATCTCATCGCGCAGGAACTTGTCGTAGGCTTCTTTGTTCGGCTCGTACTC
>JBOGOY010000243.1:0-6166 GCA_050748185.1 Pyrinomonadaceae bacterium | reverse complement strand
ACCTTGTACAATATCAAGCAGGGCGGACTGCCCGATTGAGATTACCGGCATAAGTTTGGCGGCGACCTCAACCTGCAAGACAAAAATCAGGAGGTTAGTTGAGATGGCAGACGAAAAAAACGACAACACATGTGCGAGAGAAACCTGCGGCTGTCCTCCGGCAAAGGACAGCAAGTATTGTGGCGAAGAGTGCGAGGACGCCACCAAAGTTCGCATGATGGAGATCGGTTGCACCTGCCACCACCCAGAGTGCGGTTAGGGCGGAGAGGTGGGACGAGATAAGCGACGAACAGGATCGACCGTCAGGATTCACGACGAAGCCGACGCTCGACCCTGTGCTCGACCGCCTGACCGAGGTGCGGGACGAGATGCAGCGCGGCTTCGCAGTGGCCCCCACGAGCGGATGGAGCAGTTGGAAATCAGGATGGACCGGACACAGTCGATGGTCCACGACCGGCGTGCCGACTTCAAAGAGTTCCGGCAGCAATGCAAAGAGCCGGCCTGAAGGCCGCGTCATCCGCCCCGCTGGCTCAACCACTCGTGCCGGAAAACCAACGAAGCGAACAAGCTTTTGGTCAGAAGAAAGGCAGCAGCAAATGAAAGATAAAAGCAGCCAGCAGCAGGGCGCGCCGGTGAAGCCCGCGATGGTAGAAGACAAGGAGGCCGAGCGGCGCAAGCAGCGCGAGATGGCTCGTGGCAAGCTCGTCATTGCTGATGCCGGCAAGACCGCCAAGCCGACGGGCGGGAAGAAAAGCGGCAAGCGATGAGTGAAGATAAAACGCAAGACATCGTGAGCAAGTACGACACCAAGCCGACCATCGAACCGGTCTCGGAGTGCATCAACGCGGTGACGGAGGCGCTGGAAGGTTTCCGCGCCGAAGTGCGGGCGGGCTTCGCCGCCGTGTGCAAGCGTTTTGATGCTCTCGACCTGCGGCTCGATCGCATGGAGAGCGTCGCGCACGACACGCAGGCCAAGTTCCACTCCCTGCGGGCTGATTTCAATGAGTTCCGCGCGCATTTCAAAGAGCCGGCCTGAAGGTGCGAAGGAGGGCGGTGGGTGAGGAATGACAAGCCGCGCCAACCACTGTGGCGCGCTACGTCAGTGCGGTCGTGTCTCAGATTTTATGCTGACCGCAATTCGAGCCTTATAAATCGAGGCTTTCACCAACCTCAGCATAAATTGTGAGACACCACCCCCCGCTTCAACGTCTGAAGTCCGCTGGTTATAATCAGCACAGTTTCAGTAAACTTCGCAGGAGGCGTCATGGAGGTCTTAATGATCATAGCCTTCATCACGGGGGCTGGACTACTACTCTGGCTGGCGCTCGTCATGGACGACATGCGGCGTGAGACCAAAGCGCTGCGTCAGGAGTTGATACTCTTGCGTGAGGGTGCGGCGCGCCAACACGAGGAACTGATCGCTGTCGCGCGCGGCGAAGAACTGCCGGCCGTGGCAGCGAACGAACTATCAGGCATTTAGGAAAGGCGGTAGGAATTGAGTGCTGTTGAAGAAAAAGTGTGTCGCCACGGCGTCTGCAACTGCGCCGCGGAGGAAGGCGGCGATTATTGCAGCCCCTATTGTGAGGGCGCTGGCACGACGACCAATGACACCGTGGACGAAGCGCACGAGATCATCTGCGACTGCGGCCACCCGGCTTGTGTCGGATGAGCGGACGACGTCGTTGTGGTGGGACACATCTCAGGAAGTGATGTGTATCACGTCTTCCTTGTCCCGGTTAACGACAGAGAACACGACGTAGGCTCCGGCGGCGCACGCGATCAGCGCCGCGCCGACGGCCAGCCACAAATTAAGCGAGCCACCCTGCGGATCGAGAATCCCCTTCGAGTTTCTGAACTGAACGAACAGGTAAAACTGCCAGAGAGCAATGATGGCGCTGATGACGCTGAGCGTCGCGAGCAACATGCGCGACGATTTACTTTGGTAGTTCATAATGTGCCTCGGCCTCCTGCTCGCAACTCAACTCATTCGTGCCGGCCGTGTGGGGTGGGACGTGTGAGCGCGAACGGGCTCGTCTTTGCCTGAGCTGTGAACTTCAGAAGGTCTGGGGAATTCCAGAGAGACTGAGAAGGGAGTGAGCTTAAACTCGGTTCACTGCCATCGTGCGCCCGCATGTGATCAATGTCAACTTCAGGGGGATTGGTTGATTGCAGGTCGCACGCGCGGCCGCCGGCCGGCAGGGTTAGCTTCCGCGTCGAGCCTGTGTATAGTGTGGACGGTATCAGCGTCAAGCGACTGTAAGGAGAACTTGTTGCTCAGAGAAGACATTGCCCAACGCGCCCCCATATCGTTGCGAACTGGGGCGGCTCGTGTCCACTGGACCCACGGCAGTCTCGTCGTCGGGATGCACGCTTGCGGGCTGCTCGGCCTCTGGTTCTGGCCGCGGCCGATCGATCTCGCCCTCTTCCTGAGTTTGTACCTGCTGACGACCTTCGCCATCGGGATCGGCTATCACCGGCTACTCACGCACCGTGGCTTTAAGTGCCGCCCGTGGCTGCGGCGTGCGCTGGCATGGACTGGCGCGGCGGCGGTGCAGGGCGGGCCGGCGCGCTGGGCGGCAATTCACCGGCGGCACCATCAGCAGACGGATCAGCCCGGCGATCCGCACACGCCGTTGAAGGGATTCCTGCACGCGCACGTCGGTTGGATCATGCGCGTTGACGCGGAGGAAGGCAGCGATTACCGCGAGTTGGTTCCTGACGTTTCCGGGCAGGATGCGTGGATGCGCCTGCTGGACCACAGAGTGTTCTGGCTGCTGCCGTGGGTACTGACGGCCCTGTTCTGCTACGCCGTCGCAGGCTGGCGCGGAGTGCTGTGGGGCGCGGTGATCAGAACCTTGACGCTGTGGCACCTGACATGGTGCATCAACAGCGTCTGCCACGTCTGGGGCACGCGCCCCAACGCGACGCGCGACGAGAGCCGCAACGTGTGGTGGCTCGGGCTGCTGACTCTCGGCGAAGGCTGGCATAACAACCACCACGCCCGGCCAGCGGCGGCGATGCACGGCTGGCGCTGGTATGAGGTGGACTTCTCGGGCTACGCCATTCGTCTGCTGGCGCGACTCGGCATCGTTTGGAACGTGGTCCGCCCGCCGCGCAACTGACGGCCGACAGACTGCGCCGGCAATGACATCAGATCGCCTGTTTGCGCCGTTGTCGTCGAAGCATTAAGCAACTCGCGGGGAGTAAGCCGGGCGCTGGCCTCAAATAAAGTAACGCCCGCCGGCACTCGTGCCGGCGGGCGTCGCTCTTTGACGTTTATGCGCTGCCGCGTGAACGATCTCGTCGCCGCGCTAAGCCGCCCTTTTAAGTCGCGCCCCTGATGAAGCGCCGTCCGAGGTCTTAGCCCGACCGGCGGCGTTAATCAACTTGATGCCCGACGCCAATCCCAAACGTTCGAGCGCGCGGATGCACCACCAGTTGACATCCACCTCGTACCACGTGAGGCCGTGGCGCGCGGCCGTCGGGTGCGCGTGGTGGTTGTTATGCCAGCCTTCGCCGAACGAGAGCAGCGCCACCCACCAACTGTTGCGCGAATCGTCGTCGGTCTCGAAACGGCGCGCCCCCCAAAGATGCGTCGCCGAGTTGACGAGCCATGTCGCGTGGAGGCCGAACGTCACGCGGAAGAAGATGCCCCACATCAGCATCGGCCAGCCGCCCGCGGCGAAGAGCACGACTCCGAGCGCGACCATCGGGATCCAATACCACTTGTCCAACCAACGATGCACGGGGTCTTTCATCAGATCGGGTGAATAGCGGGCGCACGTTTCGGCGTCGTAGCGCTGCGCCGTGCCCTTCAGAATCCACCCCATGTGCGACCACCACGTCCCGTCGCGCGGCGTGTGCGGATCGCCGGCCGTGTCCGTGTGGGCGTGGTGAATGCGGTGCGTCGTCACCCACGCGATCGCCCCAGCTTCGAGCGCCAGCGTCCCGCACAGCGTCAGAAAATACTCGACGGGCTTCGACGTTTTGAAGCCCCGGTGCGTCAGCAGCCGGTGATACCCGACACCGACGCCCAAGCCCGCCGAGAGCCACCAGAGAAACAGGCCTGTCAGGAAAGCGGTCCAACTGAACATAAAGAGCGCTGCCACCGCGCCCGCATGAAAGATGATCATCGCGACGCACGTGGACCAGTTGACGCCCGTCTTTCGTTGAATCGTAGTAACCCCTTCGTTGCTCATTCGCCCCCTCACCCCCTGAAAGATGTGTACAGATAGTGTGATGGAATTGTAAGGCCGATCGCGCTGATGTGAGTGTAATAGTTATGTAAGTATTGCGCTGATGCGAAGAAGTTCAAATCCGCTCTGTTAGCTTTCGGCGAGTTTTTCTCGCGGGAGTTGTTGAGTTTTGCCGACATTCGCGCCCGCGCCGCAACGCTCCTCGGGCGGGCCGACCTGCCGATGTGTGGTATAGTTGTTTCGTCAGTCACCGGCTGTTCTTTAGAAAATTTACTCTCGACATACAGGACTGGCGCGCGCCGCCTTTCTCCTTGTGCCGTCTGTTGTTTTCCAAACTGGACCACTGAAGGAGAACCTCGATGTCAGCACGCATAACACCTCAACGACCTACCGACAAACAATGTCCTGCTCCTTCAACTCTTAAAGGTTGGCACTTACTTACCTTGTCACCGCTTCCTGCCGCGCAACTTGTTCAGACTCACACAGCGACTGGCGGTGTGCGATGAGCCGGCCGCAGAGAAGTTACGCGCCGGCGACGTGCGCGTGGTGTGGGGGCAAGGGCACGCAGGCCGTCTCGCTGGGTTATGTCATGTCGTGTCTGGTCTGCGGCGGGAAGGGCCACATCCTCGCGACCCAACCCGCGGAGCGGTGTCAGCAGTGCGAAGGCAGCGGCAAGCGCGCCGCGTCCGTCCCCTGCCTGACTTGCGCGGGAACCGGATGGGCGGTTCAGCCGTCAGGCCGCCGATGAACAGATTTGCGCGGCCCGAGGCGGTCGGCGGCAGTAAGGATGTGAGGGGGGATGTCCGTTATTAAAAATACACGCCACCAATGCGGCGGCGTGCTGCGACTGTGGGAGTTGATGTGCCCGTACTGCCATCGATCCGCGGCGGGCTGGCTCCACTTGGCAGTCATCGTCGCGTTCGCGGCGACGGCCGCCTTTTGCTTGTTGAAGATTATCTAACCCGCGGTGCGGCACATTTTGCCGACTCGAACAGAATACTGGAAGGTAAAGCGCTTTATGTCTGACACGAAAAAAGTAACGACCGACGGCCTCAACCACGCCGCGGACGAAGGGCATTGGCCGGGCGTGGATTCGGCGTTCCGGCTGATCGTCGTCGCGGCGTTGAGGAACAAGCAACTCCGGCGCGGCGCACTGCCGCGGATCGACGCCGACCCGCGACGGCGCAGGAGCACGAGCATCGCCCTCGAAGAAGTCAAACGGGGGTTGGTCCCTTTCACGATCACTAAAAAAGAGCAGAAGGGTCCGGGCAACGGTGACGGCGACGGGCGGCCGTCCGGAGGGCTGTGATGGCAGCAATGGATTCGGATAAGTTCAGGCAGATTTGCGACGGCGTCTGGTGCGACCGGGTATCGATCCTCACCGGACGGGGCGCTATGAGCGGCGAGGTCGCCCTGTTGCGCGCCGTGTACTGGCGGCTCTGCAAAGCCGGTGGAGAGCCGGGCATGGGCATGGAAGGCAGCGACACGGGGGATGGGCTCTTCACCTACCGCCGCCTCGTCAGCAGCGCCCTCACCCGACATGCGCGCCCGCATTTCGATGGCGCGCCTTTCATCGAGGATCTCTTGTGGCGATGCAGGGATGATGCCGGGCTGGGCTGTTAAATATTTGCGGGAGCCGTAGGTCGAAAAGCTGTCTCGTCCACACCGGAAGCTGGCGTTGGAGAGACTGTACAGAGTGTGTGGCGGAAGAACTTCGGCGGACATCCCGCCAGCGCCACCCCGAAGTCGTACCCGGCCGCGTGTGTTCGAGTATTAGGCCCGCGGTTCGCGGTATGCGGCGGCGAAGGTGCGCGTCGTGTGTTCGGTGACGCTGGCAGGGACGCGCTCAGGCAGGACCGGGCCGGTCTGCGCCGAAGGCAGTTCTTTGAATGAAGGTTTCTTAAATTGGAATGTGCGCTTGGTGTTTGCCTGCCCGCTGCCGACGAGGCGTGACAACAGGCGGATGAGCG
>JBOGOY010000242.1:2925-6176 GCA_050748185.1 Pyrinomonadaceae bacterium | reverse complement strand
AGTGACGAGTGACAAGAGGCAGATCGTTCTTGCTTGTCACCCGTCACTTGTCACTCGTCACTGCTTTTAGTCGCGGCGTTTGTTTTCGCCACGCCGGGTTTGCGGAGCGTGAAGCGAGTGCCGCCTTCGGGTCGGGTCTCCCACGCGACTTCGGCTTCGATGAGGCTGGCGCGAGCGCGGATGTTGCTGACGCCGCGCCCTGTTTGGGGCGGTCGGGCCTTGCGGCGGGAGGGAGCGAAGCCGCGCCCGTCGTCTTCGAGCGCGAGCAGGAAGTCGCCCTCTTCGTCGAGGCCGACGGCGAGGCGGACATGGGTCGCGGCGGCGTGGCGGCAGACGTTGTTGATGGCCTCCTGCGCGATACGATAAATCTGCATCCTCACGCCCGGCGCGAAGTGCGCCCGCTCGTCCAAATCTTCTTCGCCCGCCGTAAACTCGTACTCGAACTTGCGCCCGGCCGGGAGGTGCGCGACCGCGTTCGCGAGTGCCCACTCGAGCGCCGCCCCCAGCCCGACGTTTTCCAGCGCCGAGGGGCTCAGGTCTTCACAGATGCGCCGAATCTCTTGCGACACCGACTCGATCTCGGCGCGGAATACGGACGGATCGACCGGCGTGCGCGCGGCGACTGAGGTCGCCGGCGCTGCCGTGCCGGTCGCGGTCGGGGGAGACATAACATGGCCGTCGCCGCCCCCATTGGTCCCTTCCGCTCTCGGCAGTTCGTCCGCGAGGAGCATCAGGCTACGCAGGTCCGCGAGCGTCTGGTCGTGCAGGTCGCGCGCGATGCGGCGGCGCTCGCGCTCGGCCTCGTTGGCGAGTTCGAGGCGCGCGCCGGCCAGTTCGTGGTGCGCCGCGCGCAACTGCGTCCCGGCGCGCCGGATGCGCCAGTTCTGCCACGCGCCCCAGACGAGCGCGACGAGCGACAACACCAGCAGCACCGCGAGCAGCGCGGTCGTCCACGGGAACGGCGCGCGCCCGACGGTGAAAGAGAACGCGAGCGGGGCCGACTCGATCAGGTCTTTCGTGAACGCGCGCGCCTCGACCCGGTACGCGCCCGGCGTAAGATTCTCCATCACAAACTGCGCGTCGCGCGAGAGCCTCCGGCCCACCTCGCGGCCCTTCTCGTCGCGCAGCACAAAGGCGTACTGAAACTGTTCCGGGTAGGTGCGGCTGCTGAGCGCGGCCACGTCGAGCGCGAGGCTGTTCTGCGGGTAGTCGAGCGCGACGCCCGCGCGCAACTCATTGGGTGCGTGCAGGCGGCGGCCGAGGGCACGCACAGGGACCAACGGCGGCGGCGACGCGCCGGGCCGGTAGAGCGCGACGCCGCGATTGGTCCCCACGAGCAAAGCCCCGTGCGCGTCGACACTCCCCGCGGCCTCACCATCGCGGCGGAGCACGGCGAAGGCGTTGGCCGAAGGCAGCCCCTGCTCCGCGTCGAAGCGCGAGACGAGGGAGCCGAGTTCCATGTCGAGCCGCACGCGCAGCAGGCCGATGGCAGTGGCACACCACGCGGCCGAAGTCGCATTTCCGCCCGCCGCGCTGACGACATCATCATCGGCGACGACGCCGCGCGCCTCCACGCCGGGCGCGACCGCGATCAGTTTGTCGTTCCGGTAAGCGAAGAGCCCCTTCGCGGTGGCGAACCAGAGAGCGCCCTCGCCCCGGCCGTCGATGGCTCGAATCACACCTTCGCGCAGTTGGCCTAGCGCGTCCGGCGCGGGCGTGACCCGTCCGTTCTCGTAGATGAACGCGCCCGCGCGCGCCGTGCCGATCCAGAGGCGGCCCGCGCCGTCGGCGTGCAGCGCGGTCACTTCCGCGAGTCGCGCGCCTTCCCCGCCTTTCCGCGTCGTCGGCCAGACGAGCGTGCGCCGTTGCCGCGACTGGTCCCCTTCGAGACGGACGAGGCCGCGCCCGTAGCTCGCCGCGTAAGTCTGCCCTTGAAAGACCTCGATCGCGCGGACGCTCTCGCCGGCCGCTTCGGCGTCGCTCGCATCGCCGGCAGTCTCGTCGCCGCCGTCTTCCTCATCCCCTTCGGCCGGCCCTGAATCTTCCGGCGTGGCTCCAAGCTGCGCGCCCGGCTCGCTCGCGAACAGCCCGGCCGAAGTGCCGACGAGCAAGCGACCCCGCGCGTCTTCGGCCAGCGCGTAGATCGAACGCCGGCCCAACGCCTCGGCCGCGCGCCACGCGCCCGTCCGCGTCTCGCGGATGAACAAGCCGCGGTTGGTCCCCGCGAGTAACTCGCCCGCGCGCGTCTCGTGCAGCACGCGGACAAAGTTGCTTTCCGGGGCTTCGGCGATGCGTTCGGCGCGCGCGGCGTGCGGGTCGTAGCGGCACGCCCCCCGATCCGTGCCGAACCAGACGACGCCCTCACGGTCCACGAAAATCGCATAGATGCGATCTGAGCGCAGGCCGCCCGCCGTCCCCTCGAACGTGAAGCGCTCGACGATCTCCCCGCCGCGCACGAGCAGCGCGCCCCGCCCGTCCGTGCCAACCCAGAGGTCTTCGTCGCCTGCCCCGCGCCTGATCGTCGTCACCGTGCCGACGCCTGCTCCCACCTTCCGCGGGCGCGACGTATTAAAAGCGCGGTAGAGGCCGCTGTCAGAACCTTTCGCCCGCGCCCCCATCCACAGCGCGCCGCTCGCGTCGCGCTCCACGACCTCGACGAAGAAGGCGCGCGGGCGGCCCTCGACCTCTCGCGCCGAACCGTCCTTGAACTCAAGCAGGCCGCGGCTACGCGAGCCGGCGTAGAACGTGCCCGTGTCATCTGCCGGCGCAAGGCTCGTCAAGCTCAAAGGGCCGGGCTGATCCGCGTCCACGCTGGTCAGCGGCGATGCGGGCAGCGCGCGCACGCTCAGCGCCCCGGCGCGCGCCGCTTCGCTCTCCGAACGCGACGGGTCAAACGCTCCGCTCTCTCCCACCGTCGCGTCGTTCACGCGGCACTCATAGACGACGCCTGCGCCGGTAGCTAAGAGGACTTGGCTCCGCCCGCGCCGGAGGATCGCATTGACGGCGACACCCTTCGTCTCGGCGACGACTTGCGACCGGCCGCCTAAGAGCCGCGCCGCACCCACATCGGTCCCGATCCAAAGCGCGCCGTCTTCCGGGTCAAACTCCAACGCGAGCACGCGGCCTGCTTCCAACCCCTCGACGACGACGGTCTGCGTGCGCCGCCCGTCGTAACGCGCCAGCCCGTTGTCAGTCCCGAACCACAACGCGCCATCCGCATCCTGCGCGAAGGCGCGCACCCTGTCCGAAGG
>JBOGOY010000242.1:0-2915 GCA_050748185.1 Pyrinomonadaceae bacterium | reverse complement strand
ACAGCGTGACCGCGCCCCATTGGTGCAGGTTCGGCGGCGACGTTTGCTTGTCATCCTTAGTTTGGGCGCGGGATGAGAAACCGGCGGGCAGCAGGACGAAAGCCGGGAGCAGCAGGCAGACCCTTATGCCGACGGACAGGCATTGACGAAGATACCTCAGGCGAGATACGCATCTTACCGCGGAGACGCAGAGGGCGCAGAGTTGGCGCAGAGAGTTAAACCGCTGCGACGACGCCCATCCCGGTTCAAGCATTTCTCTGCGCTTTCTCTGTGTCTCTGCGGTGAATCGGTCCTTCGCCATCATTCCAAGTAACGAGACTACTGACATTCACCCGCGCCGCGGCTCACCGCTCACTGTTTACCGCTTACTTTCTTCTGCTCTTCCAGATACCGTTTGCGATCGCGCTCGATCCACGCCGCCAGATCGCGCTCGGCCTTGTCTAATTCGTCGGCGTTGATCAGGCCGCGCCTCAGCGCCTCGAAGAAGGCGCGCGTGCGGACGTTGTAGGCGAGTTTGTCGTAAGCCTCGTGCGGCGTGCCCTCAGGCGTCGCGATGAAGAGTTTTTCGTAGAGCGTCGCGAGCCGGCTTTCGACGCCGCGCAAGCTGAGGCTGCACTTGCGCGCGACGGCCCAGTTGGACAGCCCGAGCGCGAGGTAGTAGAGCGCCTCGGCCTCAAATTCGGTCAGTAGCGGCCGTTTGAAAGAATCTTTGAAGGCCGGGTCGATCATGTCCGCGCCGTCTTCCAACACGGCGGCGATGAAGCGCAGGAAGCGCGACTCGGGGTTGTTCTTGTGGATGAACCCGTAGGCGGGCGGCGGATCGACGGCGCGGATCAGTTTCCTGATCTCGTTGATGTAAACCTCGTCCGGAAACTGCGTCCAGAACACGACACGGGCCGAGGGCTGCTCGCGCCAGATGGCCCGCGCCGCCTTGACGCCCGACAAACGCGGCATCTGGATGTCGAGCACGCACAACTCCGGCCGGTGCTTACGCGCCAACTCGACTGCCTCTTCGCCGTCGCCCGCCTCGATCACAGGGGCGTGCGCCGCAAACTCGCGCTCCAACAGTTCGCACAGGTAGCGCCGCTGCGCCACGTTGTCTTCGGCGATTAGGATGGACATGATTACTACCGTTCGGCGGATTTCTTAGACATGAAGCGATAGACGGATTGTTTCTTTAGCACAGCTTTGATGTCCCTCTTCATCTGCGTCTTGTCCGGCAACTTGTACGCCTCGTCATAAAACGCCCAAGCCTTTTGCCCCCTGCCGGCATAAACATACTCCAAAACGATTGAAAGGGTATCGGCGAAATGATCAATGCGATCATCTGGTCCGCTGACTTTCTGCTTCGCCTCCGAAATGTCCTTGAGCAAGTAATCATGGAAGAAGTGGTTGGCTGGCAGGTACTTCCCTGCCTTTACGTCATACTTGAAGATAACTCTCGGCAGCGGCGTCCGCCCAGTCGGCAACCAATCGGAAAAGCCGTAGAAGGACGTGTCAGGTTGAATAATCTCGTAAACTCCGTCTCGGTCGATGTCTATGACGCCCATGTCTTCGGCTTCCCGGCCGACGCCGAACTCTGCGCCTTCATGGATAACGCGGAAGCGCGGCGACAGGCTGACAATCCACTGCCGCCCGCCTCGGGGAATATCTTGGGAGACGATCAACTGCTCCGAGTCACCGCCGAGAAAAGGAAACAGGCCGAAGCGGGTAGAGTTATCAGCCCCAAAGTAGATGCCGTGATCGAACCGGGCCAGAACCTTTTCGCGTCGTTTGAGGACGGCGTAAGAAACTTGTACCTGCATCGGCATCGCCTTCATCTCCGGCGGGTAGTCGAGCTTGACTGTTTTGTACCGCTTCTCTACTACGTAACCATCGTAAGCCAGTTTTTCACTATCAATGAAAGCGTCTGCTATCTGCACTTCTTCCTTAAACGCCTCGGGGTTTGGCACATCTGGTGGGCCGAAATCAGCGAGCTCGTTCATACCTTCGACAGTGCCAAGTGTGCACGCAGGCGGGGCGGAAGGCTTGTCGTCCTTCAGTCTCTCTCTCGTGATGAGATGACGCCCGCTCATTACGGCCAACGCGACCGCGACGCCGAAGCCAAAAGTAACAAGGGCGACCGGCAAACCTGCCTGATGCTGATTCATGCTCGTATTCCCTCAATCCTGCCATCAAGAAAAGTCAACGCAGCACACTTACGCCCCGCGAACGTGCGCGGTCAATGTGGACATCCACAGGCGGGTCTTACGGGTAACGCATTCCCGCGCCGGAGGCTAACCGTGCCTGACGACGTTCGCCCCCGCGTCGCGCGTCTGCCGCGGCGCGGCGATAATCGGCGGCGTCATGTTCCTCCTTCGACACAGACGCGGACTGATGTGGCTCTGGCCGGCGGGCATCCTGCTCGTCGTCACCATTTCGCTTGGCTGGCGCGCCGCGGCGAATCGGCCGCGCGCGTGGGCGGCGGGCGAAGCGCCGTTGGCGTTCTGGCACTGGCGCAATGAAACGCCGAGCGCCGCGTTGGTCGCACAGGCGGCGCGCCAAACGAACGCCCGAGTCCTTTTTCTGCGCGCGGGCCAGTTCGATGACGAGGGAGGCGGCAACCTGCGCCGCATCCGCCCGGCCGTGGGGCGCGTGCCGGACGCGCTGCCGCTGCACCTCACCTATAACGCCACTCGGACGCTGCTTGCCTCGTTTGAACGGATTGAAGAAACAGAGTTGGCGTCCCTGTTCGCCGAGACGTATCGCACCGACGCCGCGCGGGCCGCCAGCGACGGGGCGCGCGTCGTCGGCGCGCAACTCGACTTGGACGTGCCGACCCGCCTGCTGCCGCGTTACACGCGCGTCCTACGCCACGCGCGCAAACAGTTGCCACCCGACACGCAACTCTCCATCACCGGGCTGCCGACGTGGAT
>JBOGOY010000241.1:0-6186 GCA_050748185.1 Pyrinomonadaceae bacterium | reverse complement strand
GGTCAGGTCGAAACGATCGGTTACTAACAACGAGTCGAAGTGAAAAAGAGATCGCCCGCAAGCTGTAAAACAGTTCGCGGGCGATCTCTTTGCTGTCCGAGGTTGGCAAAATTGGCGCGGGCATGCGCTCAAGCTTGCCCGATCCGCCCGGCGAGGTTGGCCACCACCGTGACGAGTTCGGCCGGCTCGACCGGCTTGGGCAGGTGAATTTGGAAGCCGGAGCGGAGAACGCGCAAGCGATCCTCCACTCTGGCGTAGGCGGTCAGGGCTGCGGCCGGGGTCTGCCCGCCCCGCTCGGCCGGCAGCGCCCTCACTTTGGCGATCAGCGCATAACCGTCTTCTCCCGGCATCCCGAGATCGCTAACCAACACGTCCGGGCGTAAGCGAACAATCGCCTCCAGTGCCTCCGCCGTCGATCCGGCCGTGATCACTTGCGACTCATAACGTTCGAGCACCGCACGCAACAAGTCGCGCGTGTCCGCCTCGTCGTCAACGATCAGCACTCGGATGCCGTTCAGAGATGGCGGACAGTCAAGCCGGAAATTGTGACCGGCGGTGGGATGTACGCGCTCTGGCGCCTCCAGTTCTCTATTGATTACGAGGAAGGGCAGGCTCACAATGAAAGTCGTCCCCCGGCCTTCCCCCTCGCTCTCGGCGCGGACCGTCCCGCCGTGCAACTCGACCAGTTGGCGCACGATGGAGAGCCCCAGCCCCAGCCCGCCATGCAATCTGGTCGTGGCGGCGTCCGCTTGTCGGAAGCGATCAAAGACGTGCGGCAAAAAATCACGGTTGATGCCCATGCCAGAGTCCTGCACCGTGATTTCCACGTGTGAGCTGACGCGCTCTAACTTTTCCTGACTTGAGCCGCCAACAGAAAGTTAAACCCCTGATCCGAAGCCGAACTCCGCCGGCGGGCGACCTCCTGCCCTTTCGCGGGCGACCTTCTGCCCTTTCGTTCGCCCGGTTCTGGGAACCGGCTCGGCACGCTGGCAACCGCCTCGCTCCACAATGAAGCGGAAGGTGACAGCCAAGCGTTAAACTCGCGCTCAGCCGCGCTCAGACGAAAAGCCTATAAATTCCGCGCACAGTTTGTTAGTATGACGGCGCTCTTCAAGCGGGGCGGGCAAGTGTCGTGATAGCCGAGAGCGCGTCTCGCGCCGCCTTCATCAGTAAACTCAGGAGACAACACAGATGGGGCACGAGTTGGAGACCGAGCACCTCTCGCTGGACTTCCTGCGGGTGTGTGAGGCGGCGGCGATCGCCGCGGCCCGCACCATGGGGCAGGGCGACCGCAAGTATTCCGACCACGTCGCGGTCGAAGCGATGCGCGAGGTGATGGACAGCGTGCCGATGCGCGGGCGGATCGTGATCGGCGAGGGCGAGCGCGACGAGGCTCCGATGCTCTACATCGGCGAAGAGGTCGGCGCGGGGGCACGACACAACAACAACGAACCGGATGGCGACATCCACCCGGAAGTGGACATCGCCGTCGATCCGTTGGAAGGAACCAACCTCTGCGCGCTCGGCGCGAATAACGCCATCGCGGTGCTCGCCGCCTCCGAGCGCGACGGCCTGCTCAATGCCCCCGACATTTACATGGACAAGGTCGTCGTCGGCCCCTCGTGCCGCGGCGCGATCGACCTCGACGCCCCCGTCAAAGACAACCTCAAGAACATCGCCCGCCGGCTGGGGCGCGACGTGGAAGACCTGACCGTGATCGTGCTCGACCGCCCGCGCCACAAAAAGTTGATTCAAGACGTGCGAGCGGCCGGGGCGCGCATCCGCCTGATCGGCGACGGAGATCTCTCGGCCGGCATCTCGGCGGCGGTCGCCGGCACCAACATCCACGCGCTGATGGGCATTGGCGGCGCGCCCGAAGGGGTGCTTACCGCCGCCGCGTTGAAGTGTCTGAACGGCGAGATTCAGGCGCGACTCTGCTTCGACCCGGACAAACTCGGGATGGATAGAGACAAGGTGCCGCCGGCCGATGTCGTCGTCAGCCGGCTGCGCGAGATGGGCATCGACAATCCGCAGAAAATTTATGACACGAACGATCTGGCTCCCGGTAAGAAAATCATCTTCGCCGCGACCGGCGTCACCGATGGCGCGCTCTTAAAGGGCGTCCGCTTCTTCGGCGCGGGCAAGCGCACACACTCACTGATCATGACCACCGAGTCGCGCCACATCCGCTTCGTGGACACCGTCCACGTCGAGGGCGGGCCGGACACGGTGATTAGATTTTAGATTTTGGATTTTAGATTTTAGATTGCGGATTGCGGATTTGAGGAAGTTGGCGAATGTCATTCGAGGTTAAGGACAGCACCGCACCGTTAGGCGATCCGCCCGACGCAATTCGCAGCGCGCGTGCGGCACATCCGCGCTTCACGTCCGCCGATCAGTACGTCCCACAGTTTCCCATCCGCAATCCGCAATCCGCAATCCGCAATCGAAGCGTCCGCAACCTGATGGCGTGGGTAGTTGCGGCCGTCGGAACGCTCGCGTTTGTGGCGCTCGTCTTCGCCGCGCCGCTGGCGCTTGAACGCGGGCACGGATTCGTAGCGGCCGTGCTCTACGAATCGTTCGGGCGCATCTGCCACCAACTTCCGGCGCGCTCCTACTTTTGGCACGGCCACCCGCTGGCCGTCTGCGCTCGCTGCCTCGGTGTGTATGCGGGGTTTGCGCTGGGCGTTGTACTCTACCCGCTCGCGCGCTCTTTGCGGCGGACTGACGCGCCGCCACGCCGTTGGCTGCTGGTGGCCGCCGCGCCGCTGGTCGTTGACTTCTCATTGACTTTTTTCGGGCTGTGGGAAAACACGCACACGTCGCGCCTGCTGACCGGGGCGCTGCTCGGCGCGGGCGCTTCCCTTTACGTCGTGCCGGGGCTCGTCGATCTTTTCGCACAGGCGAAGTGGGGGCGTCGCACCACGCAGGCGGCATCTCCAACTTCGCAACCGCTCGCCGTCAAAACTGAGGCGGGCTGACGGGGTAACAGTTCGGGGGAGTAAACGGCCACGACGGCCTGCCGCTCCCCCGGCGGTTCATCCAAGCTTTACCGAATCTCTTCCGCGAAGGTGCAAATAACACATGAACGAAAGAACTAAAGCGGCAGTCATTGGCGGCGCGATCATCGGCGTGCTCTCGATCATCCCGCTGGTCGGCAGTTGCTGCATCCTCTGGGCGCTCGCGGGCGGCGCGGTCGCCGTCTTCATGTATCTGAAGAACTCGAACGCACCGTTTACGACCGGCGATGGCGCGACGCTCGGGGCCATGGCGGGCGGCGTCGGCGCGCTGATCTATCTCATCATCGGATTACCGATGGCGATGATTATGGGCGTGGCACAGATGCAGCAAGCGCTGGAGCAAGCAGGCGTGCGCGACTTCCCGCTCGGCGGGACGGCGCTGACCATCGTCGGGATGATCATCGTGGCGGTTATGCTGGTCATCTTCGGCCTGCTCGGCGGACTCATCGGCGCGGCGATCTTCGGCAAGAACCGCCCCGGCGCGATGCCACCGCCTCCGCCGGCTAACTTCGGCACCGGGATGTAAGCCCCGACCTTTGCGACTGGTGGACTTAAACAGCCGCAGTTGAGCGCGGACCGGCGTGGATTAAGACAATCGTTTTGATCCGCGCTGATCCGCGTTCGCCTGCGGCCATTTCGTTGCACCTCTCAGAGCGCGCGCCACAGTTCTCACCGGCCGGCGCGCTGGTACCCTCGGTATGAACGAAAAGACGAAGGCCATTCTAATTGGCGGCGTGGCGCTCGGGCTGCTGTCGTCGATTCCCGTGATTAGCTTAGCAAACTGCTGTTGTCTGTGGATGCTCGGCGGGGGCGCGCTGACGGTCTACCTCTACCGGCCCCACGCGGCCACGCCGCTCACCTTGGGCGACGGCGCAACCCTCGGCGCGCTGGCGGGCCTCGTCGGCACCGGCGTGATGATTGTGGTCGGCGTCCCACTCGGACTGTTGTTTGAATCGACGCTCTATGACGTGATGACCCGCGCCGCGCTGGCTGTAATGCCGCCCGACGCGGGCGCCGAATTCAGTCGCAGTCTGGAACAGGCGCGAGCGCAGCCGTTCGCGCAGCGGCTGCTGTTCATCGCCCTCAATATGCTCTACACCGGCGTCATCACGGTCGTCATCAGCCTCGTCGGCGGCACGCTCGGCGTCGAGTTGTTCGACAAGCGCCGCAAGACGCAACTCAACCAGCCTCCTCCTCCTCCGCCGGACTTTACGAACGGGCCGCGCGCTGCCGGCGGCGGCGGATGACGTGCCCGCCCTTCGGTCTTTGTCGCGGGCGGGCGTTCAGGCTACAATGTGCGGCGACGATTCAGGGCAGCGTCCTTTCACTGAGAGGCGCTGCTCGTTTTATGTGAGGACTCTCGCGCCGCGGGGCGCATCTAAGCTTTCGCGCGGCGGTGTCAGTCGAAATTACCCGCCGCGCCGGATTTCGCGTTTCAGTAGTTCATGATGTTTTTACTTCAAGCAGCGCAAGACACGACGCCGTTCGTCGGGAAAACGCCCGAACAGTTGTGGCGTGAATACGGCGAGTTGCAGAGTCAGGCGATCGACGCTTGGCACTGGCAGACGCAGTCGAACATCAGCACCCTCTACCGGCTCGATGCGTTCGACTGGACGGTGCTGGTCCTCTACTTCTCGATCCTGAGCGTGCTGGCGATCTACGGCGCATACCGCATCAAGCAGGTTTGGGACTTCTGGCGCTACCGCAAAATTCAGCCGCAACCGAAAGCTTATTTTGCCGAGGCGGATTTGCCGCGCGTCACCGTCCAACTGCCGCTCTTCAACGAAATGTACGTCGTCGAGCGACTGCTGCGCGCCGTCACGCAGATCGACTACCCGCGCGAGAAATTAGAGATTCAGGTGCTCGACGATTCGACCGACGAGACGGTGAACATCGCGCGGCAAACGGTCGAGCAGTACCGGCGAGAAGGTTTCGACATCCACTACATCCATCGCGCCGACCGCACCGGCTTCAAGGCCGGCGCGCTCGAGAACGGGACCAAACAGGCGAAGGGCGAACTGCTCGCCATCTTCGACGCCGACTTCGTGCCGAAGTCGGATTTCTTACGCAAGCTGGTCCATCACTTCACCGACGAGACGGTCGGCTGCGCGCAGGTGCGCTGGTCGCACATCAATGGCTCTTACAACCTGCTGACCCGGCTGCAAACCATCATGCTTGACGGCCACTTCGTCATCGAGCAGACGGTTCGCAACCGCACCGGCGGCTTCTTCAACTTCAACGGCACCGCCGGCATCTGGCGTCGCCGCGCGATCGAACTTTCCGGCGGCTGGCAGCACGACACGTTGACGGAAGACACGGATCTCTCGTTCCGCGCGCAACTGATGGGCTGGCGCTTCGTCTATCTGTTAGACGAGGAAGCGCCCTCGGAAATTCCGGTCGAGATCAACGCCTTCAAGGCCCAACAGCGCCGCTGGGCGAAGGGCGTGATGCAGGTCGGCATCAAGCTCTACCCGCGCATCTGGCGCGCGGACTTGCCGTTGCGCGTGCGGCTCGAAATGTTTTTCCGCCTGACGGGCAACATCAGCTACCCGCTGATGATCGTCGCCAGCTTTTTGCAATTCCCGCTGCTGCTCGTCCGCTACAATCAGGGCTTCTATCACCTGATGGTCTTCGACGTGCCGTTGCTGTTCTTCTCGACAGTGTCCGTCATTTTGTTCTACGGCTCAGCCGTCTGGTATCTCGATCGCGAGACGAGTCGCGTGCGGCGTCTGCTGCACCTGCCACTCGTGATGTCGATCGGCATTGGGCTGGCGTTCTCGAACGCGCGCGCGGTTTTAGAGGCGATCTTCGGCGTCAAGACCGAGTTCGTCCGCACGCCGAAATATCAGGTCGAGGGCGCCAACGACGCGACGTGGAAGGCCAAAAAATACAAGCGCAAGCGCGGGCTGCTGCCGCTCTTAGAACTCGGGTTCGCCGCTTACTTCTTTTGCGCGATGCTCTACGCCTTTCACATGAGCCTCTACGGGACGATCCCGTTCCTGACGCTCTTCTTCTTCGGCTACGGCTACATGGGCCTGATGAGCATTCTTCAAGCCGCGAGCGGCAGGCGCTTGTTCGGATTCTGGCGTCCGCTGCCGAGCGGCCGGTAAAGCGCGGGTCGTGGCGCTCGCGGGCGGAGTGTGAAAAGGCGCGGGCGGGAGGATGC
>JBOGOY010000240.1:0-6213 GCA_050748185.1 Pyrinomonadaceae bacterium | reverse complement strand
CCGCAAATAGTGATTTGATGAGACGCCGCCCGCGCGGCGTCTTTCCTTTATTGCTGCTTCCCGTGTCACACCAGCGGGCGCTCGAAATTACTTCTTTCCGCTGATTCAACTCTCCCTCCTTTCCCGCGTTAACCATTGACCGGCAATAAAAGATGAGACGGGCCGGCTAATTCCCTGAATCATTAACGTCGAGTGAGGAGCGCCATTATGGAAGCCAATATTTATCAGTTGATCGCCGCCAGCGTGGGGAGCGCCGCGTTGTGCCTGTTGGCCGCTTTCGGCCTGTGGCGCGACGGTATTTCGCGCGTGTTGGAGTCGGCGTTTGACGCGCTGGAATTAAAACTGGCCGTGGGCGCGTCGCGCCGCCGGCACCGAGACGACATGGCGGAGGGGAGGGCGGCTCGGCCGTCGTCTTTCGTGTACAATCGTTGACGGCCCGCGTCCAGCGCGGGCGAATTATGGTGAGAACAGAGGGAGCATGATGAAGTCAAAAAAGTTAATCGCGGCCGCGTTGTCGCTCTTCGTGCTGACGTCGGGCGCGTGGCTTGAGGCTGCGGCGCAGACCAAGGGCGCGCGCCGCCCCGCCGGCGCAACCGCACCAGCGCAACAGCCGAAACGGAACACAGAAGACATCAAGGTCCGCGCGCGCAGTTCGTTCGGCGACGGCGGCCAGTCCTTCGAGGACGTGCAATACGTTAAGGGCGCGCGCGAACGCCGCGAGTCGCAGGGCGGTTACATCTCGCTGATGCAGTGCGATCTGAAGCGCAGCCTGATGCTCAACACACAGGCGCAGACCTATCTGCTGCAACCTTTTGGCGCGGCCGACGGGGAAGAGGAGTCTACGGCGACGGCGGCCAACACCACCGCCCCCGCGGCCGGTACTTCGCCGGGGCAGATGCGCCGCGGCGGTGTCGTGACTTACGTCAGCACCAGCACCGACACTGGCGAGCGCAAACAGATGTTCGGGTTCACCGCGCGGCGCATCAAGACCACGATGGTCTCGGAGGCCTCGCCCGACGCCTGCCAGCAAGACCAGACCAAGACCGAGACCGACGGTTGGTACATCGATCTCGACTACGCCGTTGACTGTCAGGCGCAGCAGCAGACCCCGCAAACGACGCAGAGTCCGAACGCCCCGCAGTGCCGCGATCGGATCAAGTTCAAACAGGTCGGCACGGCCCGCCTCGGGTTCCCCGTGGATATGACCTACACCAGTTATCAGCCGGACGGGACCAAGACCAGTTTCCGCCGCGAGGTGATTGAACTGACGCGCGGGCCGCTGGACCAATCTCTGTTTGAAATCCCGGCCGGCTACACCGAGGCGAAAGACTTTCAACAACTCGCCGGCGTCAACACGCAAGCGCTCTCGGGCGGCCGCGACGATGACGACGAAGACAACGACAGCGACAACAAGTCGAGCCCGCCGCAGAACTCTCCCGCCGCGACGGCGCAGGGCGCACCGGCCGCCGACACGCTCGGCCCGAAGCGCGTCGGCGTGACGCGCATCGGCGTGCCGCTGCCGGCGGCGCAGTCAAAACGCGAGGGCGCGAACACGGCCGGGCTGGCCGAGGCTTTGCGCGGCGCGATCGCTGAGCGACTGAACGGCCCGAACGTCGAAGTGGTAGCGCTCAACGCGGCGGACGCTTCGCAGATCGAGCCGGAGGCGCGGCGTAAAGAGTGCGACTTTGTGTTATACGCGAGCATCGCACAGAAGCCGGGTGGTGGCGGCGGGGGCTTCGGCGGCTTCCTGAAAAAGGCGGCCCCGATCGCCGACGTGCTGCCGGTGACCGGCGTGGCGCGTTCGACCGCGGGCGCGGTCGCGAGTACGGTGGTGACGACGGCCGTCTACGCCGCGGGCAACGTCAAGGCGAAGGACGAGTTCACGGCCGACTACCGGCTGATAGCGCCGGGCGGCGTGGCCCCGAAGGTGGCCGACACGGTGAAGGCGAAGGCGAAGAGCGACGGCGACGACGTGGTTGCCTCGCTCGCCGCGCAGATCGCGGCGGCCGTGTCGGGCGTCGTCAAGTAGTCGGACGACACGGTCGAAAGTTAAGGGGCGCGGCGCGCGACAGACAGCGTGCCGCGCCCCTTCGTTTTGAGGTGACCGCAGAGACCGCACGGCAACGTTGCTGTAAATGGAAAATCCTTCAGGCGTGATTCATGCCCCGCGCCGTTTGCGCGTCACAAAGGCAAGAGGGCGGGGAAGGAATCTGATAGTTTGCCGAGCGCTCGATGAGCGTCAGCAAATCATGAGGGAGCGTCTTAACATGTGGCCGACGGTGATGTGTAAAAAGGCGGAAACGGGGCGGCAGGTGCTCTTGGCGGGCGCGACCGGCGGACTGGGGCGGCCCGTCGTCGAGGAACTGCGGCGTCGCGGTTGCAAGGTTCGAGCGCTGGTTCGCGACGCGGCCAAAGCCGAGCGCCTGCACGCGGCGGGCGTCGAGGTGTTTGCGGCGGCCGACGCGCGCCGGCCGGCCTCGCTCGAAGGCGCGTGCGACGGCGTCGAATCGGTCGTCTCCGTGATGGGGGCCAGCCTGCGACTCGGACGCACGCGCGAAGGCGGCGCGACCTACCGAGACGTTGACTATCGTGCGAACCTCAATCTGCTCGAACAGGCGCGGCGGGCCGGTGTGCGGAAGTTCGTATACGTCTCGCTCCACGGCGCGCAGCGGTTGGCGGGCGTCGCTTACGCCGACGCGCACGAAGACTTCGTCGGCGCGCTCGCCGCCAGCAGGATGGATTACGCCGTCGTGCGCCCGACGGGCTTTTTCCGCATTTTCGCGGAAATTTTCGAGATGGCGCGGCGGCGCGGTCGGGTGGCACTCGTCGGTGACGGCACGGCGCGCACCAACCCGGTCCATGAACGCGACGTGGCACGTGTTTGCGCGGATGCCTTGAATGGCGACGCGCGTGAGATCGAGATCGGCGGCCCGGAGATTTATACGCGGCGTGAAATCGCCGAACTCGCTTTCGCGGCTCTGGGCCGGCGGGCGAAGCTCCACAGCGTACCGGCGAACCTCGTCCGCGCTTTGATTCACCCTGTCCGCCTCTTCGACCGGCGGCTCTACGAATTTCTCGACTTCGGTGTCGCCGTCAACACGCTGGACTGCGTCGCGCCGGCGGCTGGCCGGGAAAGCCTGAAAAGTTATTTCCAACAACTCGCCGAGGCCGCCCGTCCCGCAACGTCCCACGCCGAGATCGTGCCGGCGCACGCCGGCGATTGAAATGAACTCAGTTTGCAAAAGTGAATAGTGACAAGTGACAGGAGCAGAGAGTGAACAGTGACCGAGTGACAAGTGACAGAAGGAAGACATTCTTTCTTGTCATTCATCATCGTCACCCGCTGCTGGTTCTGACTTGTCACTCGGTCACTGTTTACCTGTCACTTTGAGTCAGTTGAGGTAGGTCGTCACTATGAAGCGAATCGCAATTCTGGCACTCATCCTCTCAATGTTGGTTCCCAACGCGCTGGCGCAAGGTTCAAGTCCGTCCGCCGGGAAGGTCGAGCGCAAGGCGAACACCGACCCGGAAGCCTCCCATCTCATCACATCCGACATCGGCCTCTTCTGGCAGGCTTACGACGCAGCCCGGCCCGACAACAATCTGATTGTGTTCAGGGACCAATATCTCAAGAAAGGCAGCGCGGGGCTCGAAGAATTCAGGCGGGCGCGGATCGGCAGTTCCTGCGGTCTGGTCGATGTCATCGACAGACACCCGAACTACTTCGCCTCGTTGCGGGCAAGCACCGCCAAAGTTGATTCGTTCAAAGACGCGATGCGTGCGAGCTTCCGCCGGCTTAGAGGGTTGTACGACGGCGCGGTCTTCCCTGACGTGTACTTCCTCATCGGCCGGATGAACTCGGCCGGCACCCTGACGGACAAAGCATTGCTGATCGGCCTCGACATGTTCGGGATGTCAAAAGACGCGCCGACCGAAGAGTTGAGCGACTGGCACAAGGCGGTCGTCAAACCCATCGAGAGCGTCCCGCATGTCGTGGCGCACGAGTTGATCCACTATCAGCAGAAATACCCGGCCGGGGACCAGTCGCTACTGAGGCGGACCGTCAACGAGGGCAGCGCCGATTTCATCGCCGAATTGATCTCGGGCGGACACGTCAACCCGCACCTCCACGCCTACGGGAACCCGCGCGAGAAAGAGCTGTGGCTGGAATTCAAGCAGGGGCTGAAGGCGACGGACGTGAGCCGCTGGCTTTATCAAGGGGACCAGTCAAAGGACCGGCCGGCGGACCTCGGCTACTACGTCGGGTACAAAATCTGCGAGGCGTACTACAAAAACGCGGCCGACAAAAAGCAGGCGGTGAAAGACATCCTTGAGATCAAGGACTTCGGACAGTTCCTATCGGCGAGCAACTACGAAGAGAAATTTAAGACCGCGGGGCGTTAATTGGCGAGGCGCACGCGGCGCAGCAGGTCGGCAAAGCGCGGGTCGTCGTGCAGCGGCGTCAGGCGGCGACCGATTTTGATGAGCGGCATCCAGTTCGAGCGCTCCTTGTAGGCGGCTTCGAGCGCAGCGAAGGCCTGATCCTTGTCACCGAGGCCGGCGTGGATGACGGCCAGCCAGAAGGGCGAGATCTCGCCGCGCGCCGCCTGCTCCTGAAGGCCGGCGAGAATCTGTAACGCCTCCGCCCGGCGTCCCGCGACGGCATAGGCGTGGCCGAGACCGACTTCGGCCAGCGTCTCGCCCGTCTTTTCTTTCGCCTTCCTGAAGGCCGCGATCGACTCGTCGTACCGGCCCTGCTGCTCGAAAATCTCCCCTTGATAAATGTAGGCGCGGGCGTGGTTGGGATCGCGCCGGAGGGCCGCGGCGCACAGCGCGAGCGCTTCCTCAAAGCGCCCGGCCATTTGCAGCGACCAAGCCGTGCTCAAAGTGATGTTGATTGAGAGCGGATCGAGTTGTTGCGCCGCCCGGTATTCGCGCATCGCCTCCTCAAAGCGTTCCATCGCGGTGAGAAAGTTGGCGTAAGCGAGATGGATTTCGGCGCTGTTCGGGTTGAGTCGGAGCGCCTCACGCAACTCCCACTCGGCACCGGGGTAATCCCAGTCATAAACGAACTTGATCGAGGCGAGCGGGACATGGGCCGCCGCCAGTGTCGAATCGAGCGAGAGCGCCCTGTGCGCCGCCGCGGTCGCCAGCGGGTAGGCTTCGGCGGGCGGCATCAGGCTGTAGGCCGGAAGCGAGCGGTAGGCCAAAGCGAGCCCGGCGTAGGCGAGCGCATAGTCTGGATCGCGCGCGATTGATTGTTTGAAAAACTCGACGCCGCGCCGCAGATCTTCGGGCGTGGCGCGGTTCCGGTGGAACTCGCCTTTCAAATAGAGTTGGTACGCCTCGGCGTCCTCTGTGTGATGCCGAGCCTGAAACTGCTGCGCCGCGCCCGTCAGTTTCAGACGCAGTTGGGACAGGATTTCATTGCCGATGCTCTGCTGCACGGCCGGCAGGTCTGAGAGCTTGCGGCTGTAGCGCTCGCCCCAAATTTGCGAGCCGTCGGCGACGTTCACCAACTCGGCTTGGATCACGAGCGAGTCGTCGCGCTTCGTGATCTGGCCGACGAGTACCGCCGCGACGTTCATCTCGCGCCCGGCCTCGCGCGCGTTGACCTGACGACCCTTGTAGGTGAAGGCCGTCGCGCGCGCCATGACGCGCAAAGAGGGCAGCCGCGAAAGATCGTTGATCAAGTGTTCCGTGATGCCGTCGCTCAAGTACTCGGTGTCCGGGTCCGAGCCGAGGTTGGCGAATGGGAGGACGGCGACCGATTTAATCTCTTCCCCGCCGACCCTGCCGCGCAGGTAGCGCTGGACTCCGACGCCCGCAAGCACGAAGAGCAGCAAGGCGGCCAGCGCCGCCAACGCCTTGCGCCAGACGGCGGGAACAGTAGCGGCCGTCTCGGTCGTCAGGCGCGTGGTCTCGCCCGCGGCGCGGCGGGTAGTCTCCCTGCCCCTCGCCGTGTCGTTGCCCGTGAGCGTGCGCGCGAGATCGCCGGCCCCTGTGCGTGAATCGTCGGCCACAGGCGGCGGCCCCCCGGCGCGGACGCGGTTGACGAGTGACATAAAGCGCGGATCAAAGCGAAGCGGAGCCAGTACGGGATCGACGCGCAGCCAGACGAGCCATGCGTCGCGCTGCTCGTAAGCCTCTTCGAGCAACGCCAGCGATTCGTCGGTTTCGCCGAGCGCGCAGTGGATGAGCGCGGCGTAGTGT
>JBOGOY010000239.1:0-6257 GCA_050748185.1 Pyrinomonadaceae bacterium | reverse complement strand
CCGCCCTTCACTTTTGGCAGGCTCAAAAATCCAGCCAGCGATGGTGGCCCATTACCCCATCAAGAGTTACCGTTTCTGCTCGCGGCAAGCATATTACAGAAAAGTGCGCCCTGTTCGAGGGCGTCATCGAGAGCTAAGTGAGTGTGGGGTAGTGGGTCGAACCAATCGCGGGGCATGTTGGCCTTGACGACGTGATGAAAGTCGGTCTTAAGCACCGCCATCGCGTAGGACTTGATGTCGAGCGCGACGAAACTGAATGGGCTCTCACCCGCAAACCGGTGTAGGTACCACTGCACGAACATGTAGTCGAAGACCGCCGGGTAGCCGACGAAGACGGGGGTGCCGGGAAGTTGCTTGAGCCACGCGACATACTCTTTTAACGCTTCGTGGGGCCGGCGCAGATTCTCCCGAGAAGCCGCCCACGCGACCGCTTGCGACTCCCACCACTTCATCGTCTCGGGGTGGCCGGTCGCGCCCGGCAGGGTTTCGAGATTGACTGAGAAGGTGCCGAGCAGCGTCTTGTCGGCGAGGTAGGCGGCCGAGGCGAAGCTCAACATCGAGTGCGGGCCGGGAATGGGACCGTCAGTTTCAACGTCGGTGCTGACGTAGATTTCAGTCATAGGGAAGAAGGGCAGGAGAGGAGGGTGAGCGGAGCAATGGGGAAATGGGGAAACGGGGAGAGAGGAAACGGGAAGCGATAGGCTTCATCCGTTTAGCCATCTCCCCTTTTGACCGTTTCCCCGCCTTCCCATTTCCCCTCCGCGCTTGGCTTTAGATTTCAGGCGAGGGCTTTTTAGCGCGCGGGGTGGCGGCCTTGGTCCCCGTCTTTTTAGTGGCGGGTTTTGCGTCGCTCTTCGTGCCGGCTGAGCGAGTCCGCTTGGCGGTGGCTTGCGGCGCGTCGGCGTCGGCCCCGACGACGTTGCCGACGAGTCCCGAAACGGCGTCCGCCGCATCGCTGATCAGTTCTGAAACCCCAGAGGCGATGTCACCCGGAATCTCGCGGACAGGCTGCGGGATGATCGTGCGTGCCGCCTGCTCGGCGGCGGAAGCGACCGCCAACAAAGCCTCGGCCGGGGTGCCAGCCTGCGACGGGACCGGGTTGAGTAGCGCCTCCCATCGGTAGCGGGGCGCGGGGCGCGGCTCTTCAAGGCGCTTGAAGACCAGATTGGTGACGGCCTCGGTTACCCAGTTGTGGTAGAACTCACCGACCGAGATGCGCTCGGCGTCGGGCGCGGGGTTCATGAAATCGATCGCGTAGGGCACGCCATCCTTGATCGCGAACTCGACGGTGTTGAGATCGTAGCCGAGAGCGCGGTTCAATGTCAGCACGTCTTCGCGAATGCGCGCGGCCAACTCGGCCGACAGGTAGTTCGGATCGTTGATGTACTGCTCGCCCGACAAGTACGGCTTGCGCGGGTCGTAGGGCATGATCATCACTTCTTCCTGCCCGATGCAGTAGCAGCGCACGAACTGATCGAAGGCGATGAACTCCTGCAGTGTCATGCAGAGCGTGCCGGTCGTGTCGTAGACGCGCCACAACTCTTCGAGCGTGTCGACGCGCGAGACGTTCTTCCAGCCGCCGCCGTCAAACGGCTTGATGATGGCCGGGAAACCGACGTAGTCCACGATGTCCTGCCAGTCGAGCGGGAATTCGAGGTTGCGCAGAGACTCGCTGGTGATGCCGTCGATGTAATCCTTTTGCGGTAGCAGCACGGTGCGCGGGGTCGCGACGCCGAGTTTGGCGGCGAGCGAGTAGTTGAAGAACTTGTCGTCGGCCGACCACCAGAAGGGATTGTTAATGACGACCGTACCTTCGAGCGCGGCCCGCTTCAGGAACCCGCGATAGAAGGGGACTTCGTGCGAGATACGATCGATGATCAGATCGTAACGCTTCTCGCCGTCGTGCCGGACGCCGCCGACCTCGACGAATTCCGCTACTACCTCGCCCCCGCCGCGCTCGTTGATGCGTTGGATCAGCGACTCGGGGAACGACTTTTCGCGGCCGACTAGGATGCCTACTCTCTTCACGTTTCTAATTATCCTTTCTCAAAAAAACAGTGGCAGGGTAGCAAATCGTAAATCGTTGCCGCGCCGGATGGCAGTGTCCCAAATGATGCTCCATCTCTTTTCACGATTAATGATTCGCGATTTACCGACCATCGAAAACCGTGCACTCTACATGCCGGCCCCCTTCGTGTCAATCCGCGGCGGGCATCGTGTAACGGCGCTTTAGCATCAATTGTAGGCGATTCTTTCGAGTCGGCCGGCGAAGGCGTGGGCCAGCTTTGTATGCTACAATCCGCCACATCGTTCGTGCCACCCTCTCCCGCGCGGTGGTCGCCGAAAAGAACAAGTGGCTGCTTGATTAAGACAAAACTGTAAGGAGATCTTCTTTGTGATGCGATGCGTCAACACCCTTGTGTTTGCTCTGACCCTGCTCGCCGCCGTGCCGTCGCTGGCGCGCGCGCAGCAGGAGCAGCCGCAGCCAGCGCAGCCGCAGGCCTCCCCGGCAGTGGCCGAGAAGAAAGTCGAAAAACTCGACCCGAAGAACCCGACCGCCGAGCAGATCGCCGAATCGGTAGTGTTCATCTACGGCACGCGCGGGGTGATGGAGCAGATCCGGCGCAACGGCGTCGAGCGCGGGCGCGTCACACGCACGCTTGAAGACGGTCGCACCGAAGAGGTGACTTACGAACAGCGTTTCGTGCGCGGGGCGGATGTTTCCAAAGACAAGGTCCGCCGCGATCAGAAATCGCCCACGCTCGAATACGCGCTCGTCGCCAACGACGGCAAGGTCTGGGGCATCATCAACAATACGGCCTTCACGCCCCGCCCCGATACGCTCGCGGATTTTCGCTCCCACACGGTACGCGGCATCGACGCGCTGCTGCGCTACAAGGAGAACGGCTCGACCGTCAAGTTCGTCGGCAAAGACAAGCAGAAGAACATCGACATGTGGATTCTGGAGTTGACCGACAAGGACCAGAACAGCACGCGCTATTACATCAGTTCTGGCAAAGGCCGCGTCCTCTGGCTCGAATACGACGAGCCTTCGCCGGGCGGGGGCGAGCCCAAAAAGTACCGGCGCACGTTCCACGACTACCGCTACGCGCAAAATACGCTCGTGCCCTATCGCAGCATTCTCTACGTCAACGACCGGCAGGTGGAGGAGGCCCGCGTGCTGACCGTCACCTACGGCATCAAGATGGACGACTCCTATTTCCAGAATCCGCAGGCGGCGGCGAACGGTCTTTAAGCGGGTGGGAAGCTTTTGAGTAAAAGAAAAAGGGGCGAAGATGGCTTCGCCCCTTTTTCTTTTTGTGTGGCTGCATTGAATCGCCATCGGAATGAGCGACGCCATGTGAGCCGGCCTCAGCCGGATATTTTCGGCGGCTGGCGCAACTTGGTCGCCTGCTCGAAGGCGTAGGCCAGCTTGAAGAGTTTGGGCTCCGTGTAGGCCGCGCCGAAGAACGAGATACCGACGGGCAGATCGAAGACGTAGCCCGCCGGGACGGTGATGTTTGGATAGCCCGCGACCGCAGCCGGCGTCGAACTGCCGCCGGAGAAGTGGTCGCCGTTGATGAGGTCGGTCATCCACGGCGGGCCGCCGGTCGGGGCGACGATCGCATCCAGCCGGTGGCGACGCATCACGGCGTCAATCCCTTCGGCGCGTGCGAGTCGGTGGTTTTTCGCCAGCGCCTGCCGATAGGCCCGGCTCGTCAGCGGGCCTTTCTTCTCGGCCATTAAAAGAATCTCCTGCCCGAAGTAGGGCATCTCTCGCTCGCGATTTTTCTCGTTAAATTCGATGATCTCCTTGAGTGTGCGGACGGGCGCGTCGGGACCGAGTCCGGCGAGATACTTATTCAGGTCGGCCTTGAACTCGTAGAGCAGCACTTCAAACTCCGAAGCGTCGAATTTGCCCATCGTCGGGATGTCGGCCGGATCGACGAGCACCGCGCCCTGCCGCTTCATAACCTCAATCGCTTCATTCAACAGTTTGTCCACGCGCTCGTTGAAACCGAAGAACTTGCGCGCGACGCCGACGCGCGCGCCGCGCAAGCCCCGCGGATCGAGAAAGCGCGTGTAGTCGGCGGCCCTGCCGCGACCGCCGGCAGTGACCGCGTCGAGCGGATCGAAGCCGGCGAGGACGCCGAGCAGTATGGCGGCGTCGGCTACGTTGCGCGCCATCGGCCCGGCCGTGTCCTGACTGTGTGCGATGGGAATAATGCCCGAACGGCTGACAAGCCCGAGCGTCGGCTTGAACCCGACCAGCGAATTGGCCGAGGACGGGCAGACGATCGAGCCGTCCGTCTCGGTCCCGACGGCGACGGCGCACAGGTTGGCGGCGACCGCGACGCCCGAGCCTGAACTCGATCCGCAGGGGTTGCGCTCGATCGCATAAGGGTTACGTGTCAGCCCGCCGCGCCCGCTCCAGCCGCTCGTCGAATGCGTCGAGCGGAAGTTGGCCCACTCGCTCAGATTGGTTTTGCCGAGGATGACCGCGCCCGCCTCGCGCAAGCGTCGCACAATGAATGCGTCGCGCAATGGTTTCGCGCCGACGAGCGCCAGCGATCCGGCCGTCGTCAACATACGGTCGGCGGTGTCGATGTTGTCTTTGATGAGGACGGGGATGCCATGCAGCGGCCCGCGCGGGCGACCTGATTTGCGCTCGCGATCGAGATCGGCGGCGATGCTTTCCGCGTCAGGGTTAATTTCGATGACGGAGTTGAGCGCCGGCCCGCGCTTGTCTAGTTTCTCGATACGTTTGAGATATTCGTCGGCGAGCACACGGGCCGAAAGCTTGCCCGCCCGCATCATCTCCTGTAATCCGGCGATGGTCGCTTCTTCCAAGTCGCCGGCATCAGGCGTGTCCGACGCGGCGGCGCGCAAAATGTTTATTCCACCCCGGCATATCGCGACGGCGGCGACGCCGGCCTCTGCCCCTCGCCGCAAAAAAATTCTCCGGTTCAATCGTGTAACCTGTTCGTAACCACTCGATCTCTTCATCGGAATAATCCCTTTCAACCAGTCTCGACTCGGTTCATGACACAAACTTTGAAAAGTCGAGGCGGCCCGGATGGAAGAACGAAGCAGAAAAATACACGAAGCCTTCGCAAAGGGGAACATCTATGCGCGGGGCGGAACGCCCTATATTTGTGAGGTTCGCCACGCTTCAATCGTTGCTGGCGGGCGGCGGCCGAACAGCGATGGACGCCACCATGCTTCTGTGGTAGTATCCCGCCACTTTTGGCGGAGGGTCACGCTTTAGTCGTCAGCCGCCCAGAGTTTTCATTCAAAGTTCTTCGGTAATACCCGTAGCTCAGTTTAACGGTCGGCTCTCATCTCGCGACCGCTACTCTTCAAGGTTTTCGATCTCTGAAAAATCACAAGGGTAGTTTTCCAGCGCACCCGAACCCGCCCGGTTCATTTTCTGTTCCCGCTCGGAGACTGCTCTCCTACTGTCCTGAATCGAGCTGTCGTTCATCCCCGGGCCTGTAAGGTTTCCGCCTTCAATGCGACTCAAGATCGCTACGCTCGCTGGCGCACGCCGACATCGCCTGTTCGGGCAAAACCCTTTTTCAAGAGGAGTCGAATCAACATGTCAGCTTCTTCCACCGCCGTTCAACCCCCTGCACAACTCGACAACCTTTGCATAAACACCATTCGCACCCTTTCGATGGACGCCGTTCAGGCGGCCAACTCCGGACATCCGGGGACGCCAATGGCGATGGCCCCGGTCGCTTATTTGCTCTGGAACGAAATCCTGCGCTTCGATCCGGAAGACCCGATCTGGCCCAACCGCGATCGCTTCGTCCTCTCGATGGGCCACGCCTCGATGCTCTTGTACAGCATGTTGCACCTGACCGGCGTTAAGGCCGTCAACGCCAAGTACGAGAAGACAGGCGCGCCCTCGGTGACGCTCGAAGACATCAAGAACTTCCGTCAACTCGACAGCCGTTGCGCCGGCCACCCCGAATACCGCTGGACCTCGGGCGTCGAGACAACCACCGGCCCGCTCGGGCAGGGCATCGCGACCAGTGTCGGGATGGCCATCGCCTCGAAGTGGCAGGCGGCCTATTTCAACCGCGAAGGCCACGACATGTTCGACTTCAAGGTCTTCGCGCTCGCCGGCGATGGCTGCATGATGGAAGGCATTTCGCACGAGGCCGCGTCGCTCGCCGGCCACCTCAAGCTCGACAACCTCTGTTGGATTTACGACAACAACAAGATCACGATCGAGGGCAACACCTCTTGGG
>JBOGOY010000238.1:0-6257 GCA_050748185.1 Pyrinomonadaceae bacterium | reverse complement strand
AGATGCCGGAGATGTCGGTCGAGCCATGCGCGACCGCGTGATCACCTTTAATCTTGGTGGCGGCCCCAACGGCCCGGCCATCCGGCACGACATAAACGTTGTAGGTCCGCGCCGCGCCACTGTCGTTGGTGACGAACAGCCCGCCGAGGCCGGTCGTAGCGAACAGGTTGTTATCCAGGACGAAGGCGGACTTCCCCGCCGGGACGGTGTAGAGGGTATTGTTCCCGGCGACCGGCGCGAGTAGTTTGTAGGTTTTGAGGCCCGTGGCCGAGGCGTCGAACTCGACGATGCGGCTGAAAGTGTTCAGCGAGCCGGCGCTCGTCTCGACGGCAAAGCTTTCACCGGCTTCGATGACGAACGCGGTGAAGGTGGCCGTTCTCGTGGCGTTCGGCCCGACGGCGCCGGTGCCGCTGAGGCGGTAGTAGCTGCCGGCGGCGGTCTTGTACTTAACGGAGACGTTCGAGTTGGTCGCGCCGCCGTTATAAACCACGGTTCCGAGCATGACGGCACGTTTGCCCGGCGGGCAGGTATAAACGTCCGCCACCGACGGGCCGACCACTGCGCCGGCGTAAGCCATCTTGTAGCGCGCGCCAGCGGGACGCCGAAGCCGAGCGAGGCGGCGTCGCTTTCGTTCAGCAGATTGGCGTAGTCGCCTCCGTTCTCGCTGATCTTCGTCCGGTTGGCGGCGCGGTCGAAGTAGAGATGGGCCGAGCCGGGACCGGAGAAGGGGGAGCGGCGTTTCTGCCGGTGAGCCTTGTGAGGTCGGAGGTGCCCGCCGCCCCCTCGACCGCGCACGCCCTCGCCGCACAGGGCGCGGAAGACGGCGACGAACTGACGATGCGCGCGCTCGCGTTCGAGCCGTCGATCAAGTAGTGCGTGACGTTCTGGGCCATCAACACCCGGTTGATCAGGATGTCGCCGCAATGGAGGGCGACGATCGACGCATGCGAGCCGTTAAGCTGAAAGCCGAACCAAGAGTCCTCGACCGTCAGCTTATCCGCCCGAATCGCGGTGACGCCGGTGCCGCTCGAGATTCCGGTGATGTTCGAGCGCACGTTGCGAATGACGGCATGATGGACTCTGCGGTTACTACTCCCCTCGATGGTGATCTGGTGGTGCGCCCCTTCATCCCCGATCATGCCGTCCACGATGGCCGTCCCCAGATGCGTCGAAGCCGTCGGCGGGAACCGCGCCGGCACCCCGAACGTGATCCATGCGTGCGCGGCGGTCTGAGGAGTTTTGCTCCAGTAGGTGCCGTTCAGCGTGCCGTAATCAAGAAATACCACGTTCCGCACCGCAGCCCCGTACCAGTCGGTAAAGCTAACGACCGGAACGCCCCGCGCGGAATTACCCGTGCAGCCGCGGAACTGCGTGTTTTCGATAATGCCGTTCGAGTCATTGAACTGCACGACTCCGGTGCCGGGGTTGATGGTCGCCAGCCCGTAAAATTGGCAGTCGCGGATCACGGCCTGAACGGAGCTGCGAATGAACAGCACGCGGTTCGCGTCGTTGATCTGCCTCGGATCGGCAGACACGAAGATCAACTTCTCAATCAGCAGAGACTCGGCATGAGCAAGGTCAAAGGCGTCGGTCGCGCCGCCTGTGGCGATGACGAACTGTGCGTCGCCTCCGGTCCCACTGATGACCACGCTCCGCTGCGCGAGATTGGCGCTGATCCCTTGATCAATCAGGTAATGGCCCGGCCCGACCCGGAGGGTTCCGCCGCCGCCGGCAATCAGCGCATCAAGCGCCGCCTGTACCGCCGCGCTGTCGCTGGTCCGACCGTCGCCCATCGCGCCGTAATCGCGCAACTCGTATGTCCCGTCGCCGAGCTTGACGGGTTGCGGGCTCGGCGCGGGCAAGCTCGGCCGGGCGGCGGGCGCGGCGCTCAGGCGACCGCCTTCGTTAGCGACGGCTTGTCTGACCGGCCCGACCCGCTCCGCGTGATTGAGAATGAATGGTTGGGTAGTGAACTGTGTGCGCGCCGCGGACGAATGTCCGGCCAGAGTCAGGAGCGCCACCGTGAGGATGACGAGGCTCACCGTTCGCGCGAGCGACTCGCACGTGTTTGAGTGAATTGCTTTCCGCATGTTCATCCCTCTGATCTTTGTGATTTCAGTGATCGTTATGGGGGGTGGGGGGGCATCAGACTGCGTGCCGGGGGACACGGCCATGCACTTTAGAGGTCTGAGACCGCGCGGCGGCTGATTTATTTGCGCCGGATGTTTGCGTCCGGTCGCGGCGTGGTCGTCATGACACGCAAGATCATTGTGGTCCCTTTCGGGCCGTGATTGAGAACTCTACACGGCTTGAGCCGGCGCGACCACCCTGCGAGAGCGGCTCGGCGTCGCGCTCGCGCTGAAGCAGCCGCCGGTAAAGCCGTCGGTACTTCTCGCCGCCGACGCGCTTGAGGTCGAAACGCCGGCGCGCGCTGGCGCGACAGCGATTCGCCAAATCATCGCCCGCTGCCAACTCGTCCAACTCCGCCAGCGCCCGCGCATAAGCATCTGGCGTAAACTCGCGGATGACGATCCCCACTCGATCTTCGGCGATCAACTGGTCCAGATCGCCGACCCCGGCGTTGCAGATGACCGGCAAACCGCTCGCCAGATATTCGGCGATCTTGGTCGGCGAGGAAGACTGTTTCGAATAGCAGGCGCGGATCAAAGAGATCGCCACGTCCGCCGCTTTCAAGTAACGTGGCACTTCTGCCGGCGACACCTGATCGGCTAAAAAATCCGCCGGCTTGAGCCCGAGCCTCAACAGGCGCTCGCGGACGGGAGCCGCCGCGCTCTGCGTCAGGATGAGCGCGAAAGTCCGCGGGTCGCGCCGGTGGGCCGCGGCGATGAACTCGGTCATCTCGTCGGTCAGGTACCAGCCGCCGAACGAGCCGACGTAAACGACGACGCGCCGACCCTCGACGCCCAACTCGCGCCTGAGGTCCGCGCGCGACAGCCCCTCGGCCACTTGGAACCTGTCCGCGTCGACGCAACACGGAATCACTTCCACGGGGCGACCTCGGGCGTCCGTGTCCGCGCATCCGGGAAAAAGGATTTCGCGGGCGCGTTCGGTCAGCACGACGAAAGCGTCGGCCGCCGCGAAGAGGTGGCGCTCGACACGCTTGGTCCCCCGGTACAGATAACCGCCTTCGGGCCACACGCCGGCGTCCGTGTATTCCTCCGGCATGAACCCGCGGATGTCGAAAATGAGGCGCGGCCGGCCGCCGCCGCCCCGCGCCAGCCTCTTCGCCAGCGCTCCCATCAGCGCCGCGACGTGGCCGCGCGCGTGCAGCACTTCAATCCCGTGCCTCCGCACGGCGCGCAGGGCGAGCCGCGCCCCGGCCGCCACGTCGTAGAGCGTGGCCGGGAGGGTCGGGCGTTTGTGGTAGGGGAGGTGGAACCAGCGGATGCCCTCGGCCGCGAGCCGCGCCCGCTCGGCATCGAGGTCTTCCGGCGTCCACCGCCGCCGCAATTCGGGCTCGAAAGTCAGGAGGCTGACTTCGACGACGCCGCCCACGGCGAGTTGCCGCAGGTAAGGCAAGACCTGCGTCTGCACGAGCGGCTCGCGCAGGCCGAAGTAACATAAGTAAAGCGTGCGTGTAGACATAAAAAGCGCGGCTCAAGCTTCTCGCCAAGGACTGGGTCGCCGGACTTCGCGATACAAGTTTTCCCACACCCGCAACCCCACGCGGCTGTCGAAGCGTGACATCGCCGACTGTTTGGCGCGCGCGCCGAGCAGACGCCGTTCGGCCGGAGCGCGCGCGATCTCTACCATAGCAGTTGCCAACTCGTCGGCCGAACCGGGAGCGACGAGCACGCCCGTCTCCGCGTCGTCGATCAGTTCCATGACGGGGCCGATGCGCGTGGCGATGCACGGCAGCCCCTTCATCATCGCCTCGATGGGGGCCAGCGGCAGACCCTCGAACAGCGACGGGAAGACGAAAGCGTCGGCCATCTCCAGACACGCGCCCACGTCACGGCGCTGCCCCAAAAAATGCGCCCGCCCGCTCACCCCGAGTTCGTCCGCCAGTCGGCGCAGGCTCGCGCCCGACGGCCCCTCTCCCACCAACACTAAATGCGCGCCGGGCAGCGAGGCCGCAACCTGTCGGAAAGCGCGCAGCAGGTAATCGTGTCCCTTCGGCGGGTCCAGTCGGCCGACGCTGAGGTAAACGAAATCATCCGGCGCGATGCCGATGTCACGGCGCAACCGGCGCGGCGCGTCGGGCGCGCAGCGAAGGGTCGCGGCGTCAATCGAATTGTAAATCACGCGGATGCGCGACTCGGGGACGCCGAGTCGTCGCCGGGCTGATTGCTTGACGGTTTCCGAGCAGGCGACGAACAAGGGCTTGGTCCAGCGCGCCGTCAGCGCGTCGAGCCGGCGCAGACCGGCCAGCTTGAGCGGCGACAGACGCGCCGCGCGGATCACCTCCGGCTCGTAGGGGATCGAGTGCAGCGTGTTGATGACGGGCGTTGACCCGGGCCGTGACAAGCGCACGCTGAGGTCCGCGTCGAAGAGCCACGTCTGGATGATGTCGGGGCGGTGGGCGCGCAACGCTTGCGGCAGTTTGGCGGGGGCCGTCAGCCACGGCCATTTTGACGGCAGGTTCAGACACACGACGTCGTGGCCGGCCGCCCGGAGTTCGTCGGCGAAAGCGTCGGGCGGGCGCAGGTGGCAGACGACGTGCTCGAACTCGGAGCGATCCGTGTTCTTCACGAGGTTCACCAGTTGGCGCTCGGCCCCGCCGCGTCCGAGCGTCGTGATGACGTGAAAAATGCGTGTCGCCATAAGACTTAACGCGGGAAGGCAGGACGGACGGGCTTGCGCCGGGGATAGGAATTCATTCGGCCCACAGATTACGTTTCAACTCTTTGTAGTAGAGCCCCCTGATCATGTCGGTTTCGTCCAGCGGGCGACGCTGCCACAACCGCCAGAGGTGTTGCAGTTGCGCGAGGGCGTAGCCCGTGCAGAGGTTGGCGAGGACGTGCGGCCGTGACAGGCAATAGCGCTGGTAGCGGAAAAAGGATTCGTATTCGACGCCCTGCTTTTCTAAATTGGTCCACCTCTTGCCGGAACTCTGCCCGCCGTGGTGCATCACGGTGGCGGCGGGCTCGAACACCATCCACCAACCGGAGCGCGCAATTCGCAGGCACCATTCCGTGTCTTCGCCGTACATATGAAAGCGCTCGTCGAACCCGCCGACCTCGTCGATCATCCGCCGCTTGGCGAGGATCGCCGCCCCGCTCAACATGTTGGCGCGGCGGCGGCGGGAGTGGTCCCAGTGATAGCCGAGCAGCAACTCGCCCCGCAGGCGGCGCGGCATCAACCGGTACAGCCTGAGCGAAGTGGCGATCATTTCCGGCGGGGTCATCGGGTTGCGCCAGACGCTGGCTTGAAGCGAACCGTCCGGGTTGACGAGTCGCGGGCCGCACGCGCCGATGCGCTCATCCGAGTTGAGCGTCGCGACGAGCGCGTCGATCGCCCCCGGCCTCACTTCGGCGTCACTGTTCAGCAGAAACAGGAGCGGCGCGCCCGTGGCCGCGAAGCCCTGATTGTTCCCTTTCCCGAAGCCGAGGTTTTCGGCGTTCTCGATGAGCCGCAGGTTGTCACGCGGGTTCGCCCGCAGCCAGTCCAGACTGTGGTCGGTCGAAGCGTTGTCCACAACCACGATCTCATAAGGCACGCCCGGCGGCGACTGCCACACGCTCTCGACGCAGCGGCGCAGCAGGTCGCCGCCGTTCCAGTTGACGACGATGATGGACAGTTCAACCGACATGCCCTTGACGCCTCGCCTCGCCGCCTGCCACTGAGTCTAAGTCTGCGCGGACCATCTCCCTGATCAGTTCCTGAAAAGTGTACTGCGGCCGCCAGCCCAAGACTTCGCGGGCTTTGGCCGCGTCGCCGACGAGCAGATCAACTTCGGCGGGACGGAGAAGTCTCTCGTCAACTCGGACGTACTCGCGGTAGTCGAGTCCCACCTCGGCGAAGGCCAGTTCGCAGAACTCGCGCACGGTGTGCGTCTCGCCGGTGGCGATCACGTAGTCGTCCGCCTCCGGCTGTTGCAGCATCAGGTGCATTGCGCGCACGTAGTCTTTAGCGTGGCCCCAGTCGCGCCGCGCGTCGAGGTTGCCGAGCATCAACTCGGACGCCAGCCCGCGCTTGATGCGCGCCAACGTGCTGGTGATCTTGCGCGTCACGAACTCGCGCCCGCGCCGCGGCCCCTCGTGGTTGAACAGAATGCCGCTCGCGCAATACATCCC
>JBOGOY010000237.1:0-6271 GCA_050748185.1 Pyrinomonadaceae bacterium | reverse complement strand
CTGATAGCTGATAGCTGATAGCTGATAGCTGATAGCTCTTATGCACCGACTCATCTGGCTCATTCCCCTCTTGCCGCTCGCGGGCGCTGCCGTCAACGGGTTGTTGGGGCGCAAACTGCGCTTCTCGGAGACGGTCGTCGGCTCGATTGCGGTCGGCTCGGTGGCGCTCGCGTTTTTGTTGAGCGCGGCGGCGGTCTTCTCTTATGGCTACGGCGGCCACGCGCAGTGGCCCGCGCCGTATGTGACGAGTCAGGACGGCGCGTTCGGCTACACGTGGATTCCGGGCGGCGCGGTCGAGATCACGCAGGGAACTGAGAGTCGCACCAAGTTCCCCCGCGAATTATCTGAGAGTCAGAGGCGCGAAGTTTACCAGTCACTCGATCAAAGCTTTAATTCTTTAGGACAAGCGCCTTTGCCATCGAATGAAGCGGAGCGATACCGATTCTACGATTCAGCTTATATTCAAATTGAACTCCCAAATAGCTCGTTGCTCAACGTCGAGTGGAGCTATCAACTCGATCCGCTCTCGGCCGTCTTCATGTTGATCATCACGGGCGTCGGCCTGTGCATTTTCATCTTCGCGACCGGTTACATGCACGGCGACGCGGGGTTCTATCGCTTCTTCTCGTACCTCGGCCTGTTTATGTTCTCGATGCTCATTCTCGTGATGGGCTCGAACTTCATGATGATGTTCGTCGGGTGGGAGGGCGTCGGCCTCTGCTCGTATCTTTTGATCGGCTACTACTTCGACCGCCGGGAGGCGGGCGACGCCTCGCGCAAGGCGTTTATCACTAACCGCATCGGCGATTTCGGTTTCGCGCTCGCGGTCTTTGGCGTCATCGCCACGTTCGGTACGACGCAGTACACCGCGGTCTTCGAGCAGGCGCGCACCTACCCGATTGAAATGCTGGGGACGTTTGGCCTGATGTCTTGGCTCGCTTTGGGCCTCTTCGTCGGCGCGTGCGGCAAGTCGGCGCAGATACCTCTCTACGTCTGGCTGCCGGACGCAATGGCCGGGCCAACGCCCGTTTCCGCGCTGATTCACGCGGCGACGATGGTCACGGCCGGCCTCTACATGCTGACGCGCACCAACGTCATCTTTCAGCACTCGCAGACGATGATGCTGGTCGTCGCCGTCGTCGGCGCACTGACCGCGCTCTTCGCCGCGACCATCGGCATCACACAGAACGACATCAAAAAAGTCCTCGCCTACTCGACCGTCTCACAACTCGGCTTCATGTTCCTCGCGTGCGGCGTGGGCGCTTTCGCCATCGCCATCTTTCACGTCATGACGCACGCCTTCTTTAAGGCTTTGATGTTCCTCGGCGCGGGCTCTGTGATTCACGGGATGCACCACGAACAGGACATGCGGCGGATGGGCGGCCTGCGACGCTACATGCCTTATACCTATTGGACGTTTCTCGCCGGCTGGCTGGCTATCTGCGGCATCATCCCGTTTTCGGGCTTCTTCTCGAAAGACGAAATTCTGTGGAGCACAGTCTCGACCGAGCACATCCCTTACGGTTGGCTGCTGTGGCTCATCGCGACGATCGCGGCGACCTGCACCGCGTTCTACATGACGCGCCTCGTGGCGATGACTTTCTGGGGCAAAGAGCGTTTCCTGCACGCAGAGGCGGGCGGGCAAGCCGACGAAGCGCACGCCCACGCCTATGACGAACACCTGAAGCCGCACGATGCGCGCACAGAGGCCGCGGGCGACCGCACGGTGCACGAGCCGGGCGAGTACGTCGGCGAGCCACACGCAGATTTGCACACGCACCAGATCGCACCCGGCGCGCACGCCCTACACGGTGAACCGCACGGACACGCGACGCACATCCCGCACGAGTCGCCGCCCGCGATGTGGATTCCGCTCGCGGTGCTCGCGGTGCTCGCGGTCGTCGGCGGCTTCGTCGGCATCACACCAGCGTTCACCGGCGGCGCGCACGTCGGCGGCCGTGTCAATATCGTCAACTGGCTCGAACCCGTCATCTGGAATCCCGCGACCGGCGAGTTTAATCAGCCGCACGGCGCAGGCGCGGAACACGCAGCCGCGGAAGGCAAGTGGGTAATGCCTCCCGGAACCACGCCGTTGCTGGGTCATGAAGGCCCATTCGCGGCACAACTTGAAGGAACTGCGCGCAACGAAGCCATCAGCTATGAAGTAACCGCAGCAACACAGACTAATGAGAAAACTTCGCCTTATGGCGACACTGGCTTCAACCTCGCACACTCCGTCGAACACGCGCTCGGCAGTCACACTGCGGCCGAGTGGTTTTTCATCGTCGTCTCACTCGTCGTCGCGGCTTTCGGGATCGGCCTCGGTTTGCTGTTCTACGTGAAGCAACCGCACCTGCCCGGCGTCTGGGCGAAACGTTTGGGCGCGCTCTATCGCGCGAGCTATCACAAGTATTGGGTAGATGAACTCTACGGCCTGCTGTTCACGCGCCGCACGATGGACGCCGCACGCGGAGTCTATGCCGTTGATTCACGCGGCATTGACGGCGCGGTAAACGGCTCGGCGTGGCTCACGCGCCGCTTAAGCAGCATCACCGGCGTCTTCGATTTGCGCGTGGTGGACGGCCTCGTTAACTTCGTCGCGTGGTTCGTCCGCGGCCTGATGTCCAACGTCTTCCGCGCCGCGCAGACGGGACTTGCCGCCAACTACGCGCTCGTCATGATCATCGGCCTCGTCATCGCCGTCATCTTGTTCTTCGCGCCCGACATCTGGGCGGCAGTGAAAGGAAGTAGCCAGTAGTCAGTAGCCAGTAGCCAGTAGGAAAACCAATCCTGCCGGCTACTGACTACTAACTACTAACTACTGACTACTGGCTACTGGCTACTCTCTTATGAAAATACCCTTCCTCCTTTCCATCGTGACGTGGCTGCCGGCCGTCGGCGCTATCCTTTTGCTGGCCGTCTTCCGTAAGGATCAGGCAAACGCGATTAAGAAGTTCGCGACTGCTTGGTTTGGGCTCGTCTTTTTAGTCTCGCTCGCGCTGTTGGGTTACGACCGCGCGGCGGGCGGGATGCAGTTCATCGAAGACGCGCAGTGGATCCCCGTCATCGGCGCAAGGTATCAGATGGGCGTGGACGGCGTGGCGGTGCTGCTCATTGTGTTGACGACGCTTTTGGGCGTCATCGCCGCGCTCTCTTCGTGGGAGTACATCGGTAAGCGCGAGAAGGAATATTACGTGCTGTTGCTGTTGTTGCAGACGGCGGTGGTGGGTGTGTTCGGGGCGATGGATCTGTTTCTGTTCTACCTCTTCTTCGAGGTCTCGTTGGTCCCGATGTACTTTTTGATCGGCATCTGGGGCGGCGAGCGCAGGTTGTACGCCGCGATCAAGTTCTTCCTCTACACGCTGGTCGGTTCGGTCGTGATGCTCTTGGGCGTGTTGAAGATGTATTTTTTGACGCAGGACGCTTCCTTGACGGGACAGATCACGGATGCGTCGCTTCGCGTGTTGGCCGGCAACGAACAGGCGTTCAACCTGATCAAGTCCACGGTCGGCGCGGCCGCCGCCAACAGTACCGGTACGTTCAACATCATGTACTTGCAGGCGCTCGGCACGTACATCTCGCCGGGGGCGGTCACAACACTTGAAGTGCTACTATTCACCGCCTTCGCTCTCGGCTTCGCGATCAAAGTTCCGATGTGGCCGTTTCACACTTGGCTGCCAGACGCGCACGTCGAAGCGCCGACCGCCGGCTCGGTCATTCTCGCGGGCATCCTGCTGAAACTCGGCACTTACGGCTTCTTCCGTTTCAACCTGCCGATGTTTCCGAAGGCTTCGGCCGACCTCGGTTACTTCGGCGGCTTCGGCGTGCGGAACGTGATGGTCGCGCTCGCCATCATCGGCATCATTTATGGCGCGCTGGCGGCGATGTACTTCGTGGTCAAAGAAAATGGTGACGTGAAGAAGTTGGTCGCCTACTCGTCCGTCTCTTCGATGGGGGTGGTGATGCTCGGCCTCTTCGCGCTGAACCCGAACGGGCTGAACGGCGCGGTGCTGCACATGATCAGCCACGGCATCTATTCGGGCGCGCTGTTCCTCTTGGTCGGCATCATCTATGAACGACGGCACACGCGCATCGTCTCCGAGTTCGGCGGCCTCTCGCACGTCATGCCGGGCTATGCCACCGTCTTCTTAGTGATGACGATGACGGCCATCGGCCTGCCCCTGTTGGCCGTCTTCATCTCGGAATTCTTGGCGATGCGCGGCGCGTTCGAGGCGAACCCGTGGTGGGCCGCTTGGGCTGCGCTCGGCATTATCCTAAACGCCGGTTACATGCTCTGGCTGTATCAGCGGATGTTCTTCGGCAACATCGAGAACCCGAAGAATCAGAACTTGCCCGACATGTCAGGGCGCGAATGGGCCTACATGCTGCCGCTCGTTCTGCTCGCGTTCTGGATCGGCGTCTATCCAAAGCCGTTTATTGATTACATCCAGCGGCCTGTCAACGCCGTCGTCCGCCAAGTGCGACCCACCTACCCGATTCCGGGCATGCCGGCCACTTCGCCGCAGGTGGCGGAGAGGACGACACGGTAGCAGCTTTGTCAGTCGCTTTCGTGGCGGTGTTATAGTGAACTTTCGAGGAACTGATGATGAAGACGCGAACCGTCAACATGGCCGAAGCCCAGAGTCAGTTGCCGGCCCTGCTTGAACTGGCAAAGGCTGGTGACGAAATCGTGATTGCGGAAGGTGATCGGCCCATCGCCCGGCTGGTTCCGATTGCCGGGCCGGGAAAGAATCGGATCGCCGGGCTGAACCGCGGCTCGATCTGGATGAGCGCGGATTTCGACGCCCCGTTGCCCGATGAGTTTTGGCTCGGACAGGGATGAAACTGCTTCTCGACACGCACGTTTTCATCTGGTGGGCGGACGCGCCGGAACAACTTTCGGCCGTTGCCCTAGCGGCTCTGGAAAACGGTACCAACGAGTTGATCCTAAGCGTCGCCAGCGTGTGGGAGATGCAAATTAAAATTCAGTTGGGCAAGCTGAAGATGAGCGCGCCGCTCAGAGACTTGGTCGAAAGCCAGCAAACTGCTAACGGCATCTCGCTCTTGCCCATCAAACTGGCTCACGTATTAGCAATAGACGTTTTGCCGCCACATCACAAAGACCCGTTTGACCGCCTGTTAATAGCTCAGAGTATTACCGAAGGACTGACGCTAGTCAGCGCGGATGCACGTCTGTCGGTTTACCCAGTGTCGTTGCTGGCTTGGTAGCCTATTTTCCTGCTCCTTTGCGCGTTGACTGCTCAAAGCACTGATTTACTGAAGGCGCTATAAGACTTACGGTACACATGATCATGTTCCTGCAAGCCAACACAACCGAATTATTCAACGTCCGCGATCTCTCTCTCATCGCGCCGGAGTTGATTCTGACCTTGTGCGCCTGTGTCGCGCTGGTGATGGAAGTGGTGCTGCCGTACCGGAAGAGCCGTTGGGTGGGCTACTTCTCGTTGGTGGGGGTGGCGCTCGCTGGCGTCTCGCTGCTGTTGTTGTGGCAAACGACGCGCGCCAGTTTTCCCGTCGTAGGGTTTTACGGCACGGTCAGGATCGACGGCTTCGCGGTCGTCTTCAAATCCATCTTTTTGCTCGCCGCCGCGCTCACCGTCGCGATCTCGATGCGCTATCTGGACGTGGAAGGGGAACAGCACGGCGAGTATTACGCGCTCGTTTTGTTCGCCACCACGGGGATGATGTTTCTGGCGTGCGGCTACGATCTGATCGTGCTGTACATCAGCCTCGAATTGATGGCGGTGACGTTTTACGTGCTGGTCTCTTACACGAAGCGCGAGCGGCGGACGAACGAGGCGGGGATGAAGTATTTCCTGCTCGGCGCGTTCTCGTCCGGCGTGCTGCTCTACGGCATGTCGCTGCTCTACGGCTTCAGCGGCAGCACCCTGCTCGCCGACATCGGCGACGCCGTCGCCGTGGGCGAGACCACCCCCTTCCTCACTCTCGGAATCGTGCTCGTGGTGATCGGCTTCGCCTTCAAGGTGTCGGCGGTGCCGTTCCACACGTGGGCGCCCGACACCTACGAGGGCGCGCCCACGCCCATCACCGCCTTCCTCGCCGTGAGCTCCAAGGCTGCCGGCTTCGTCGCCCTGCTCCAGCTGATCCTCATCGCCTTCGCTGGCCGGTCCGACGTCGTCGGCCCGCTCATGTGGGTGCTGGCCGCCCTCACCATGACCGTCGGCAACCTCATCGCACTGCGGCAGACGAACATCGTGCGCCTGCTCGCCTACTCGGGTGTCGCCCAGGC
>JBOGOY010000236.1:0-6273 GCA_050748185.1 Pyrinomonadaceae bacterium | reverse complement strand
GAGTGTCGCGGAGGGCAAGATCAGCATGTACGGCGCGGCCACGTGGAACGGCTTTCGCGCCGAGCCGAGAGCGCGCGAATATCACTCGCTCGAACGCATGATCGAACTGGCGCGCGAGGCGGCGGGCGGCGGCCGACACCACTTTCGCTTCATCCAACTCCCCATTAACCTCGCGATGCCCGAGGCGCTCGTCGCCGCGAACCAGCCGCTGCGCGGGGCGCAGGTGTCTTTGCTGGAAGCCGCGCGCGCCCTCGAAGTGACGGTCGTCGCCAGCGCTTCGTTGCTTCAGGGCCGTGTCGCGCAAGGGTTGCCCGAACATATCAGCGAACCGCTCGGCTCGCTCGCGACGGACGCCCTCACCGCCATCCAGTTCGTGCGCTCCACGCCCGGCGTCGCCACCGCGCTCACCGGCATGAGCCGACGCGCGCACGTCGATGAAAACCTCCAACTCGCGCGCGTCGAGCCGGCCGGGGCGGGAGACTATCAAAGGCTGTTCGCAGCGGAATGAAATAAAAGTAGAAAGGGCGAAAGGCGAAAGTGCGGGCACAGCTTCGCTGTGAATCTGTTTGAAAGATTCACGCCGCGGGCGTGACCTGTCTCCCTTAAACGTCGGGGCCGCCCAGCCACCGCAATCCGGCGGGCAAGTCACGCGCGGCGAATTCCAAATGGACTACGCGGCGGTGTCGCGCGCAGTGTGCGGCTGACGAAGCGTGTAGCAGCAAAGGTTTCATCAGCAGCGCGCCGCCGCGCGGCACGAGGCACGTCACAGAGGCATGATCCCGCCGAGACGATTGAATCTCCTTCGCGCTCAGACGCCCGCGCCGGTGCGAGCCGGGGATGACTTTGAGCGGGCCGTTCGTTTCGTCGCACTCGTCGAGGTGGAGCCTGACGGTCAGCATCCCTGCGAGAATCTCGGCCGGCGGTTGCACGTGCCAGACGCCGGCCTTGACAGACCATCCGCCGAAGCCTTCAACTTCAGCGCGCCCGCGCACCGCGATCGAGACGTCTTGGTGCCACGCCACTTTCCAATTGGCTTCGGGCGTCTTGTCGAACAGCAGGCCGCGAACGACGAAGCATCGCGGGCCGAGCGCCGGCTCGACCAGAGCGCGCACCGACGGTGAGTCGGCCAGCGCGCGCACCGACGGCACGACCTCACATAGATTCCGGATCGCGAACACCCCGCCGCGCCGGCGCACGTTTGGGCCGGAACCTTCGACCGCCTCCAACGCGGCGAGCAACCGGCTCACCGACGCATCGTCAAGAATATTGGGAACGACGTGGAAGCCACCGCGCGCGATGGCTTCGCCGATGCTCGACGCGATAGACAGAGGGGTGAATTCAGAAATCCCCTCACCCCTGTTCGGCCCGCGCTGCGCGTTGTTGCCGCTGCTGGTAGAGGAACGAGACGACGAGCAGGATCGCGCCGAGGACGATGAACGAGACGATGCGGTAGATTTTATCGAGCGAGGCCAAGTCCCAGAAAAAGACTTTCAGGATTGTCAGGCTGAGCAATAGCAGAGCCATCACACGCAAAAGCTGGTTGCGGCGCAGGAGGCCGACGACGAGTAGCGCGCCGCCGTACACAGCCCAGATCACCGAGAGCGATAACTGCCGCGCGAGGCGCAGGTCGCGCCGCTCGGCCGCGACCTCCGTGCCGAGCCGCATCAGCTTCTCGAAGTGGCCGGCCGCTTCGAGGCTGAGCGCGGTGATGGCGAGGGCGTTCCCGGCAATCGTGATGATGTTGATCGCGATCTCGCGCTCTTCCGGGTTCACGAATTCGGCGCGCGCGTAGAGCCACATGACGACGACCAACGCGAGGACGTAGAGCGCGAAGGCGGCGAAGGTCTGGTTGAGGAGCGGTACCCAGTGCCAGACGGCGTTGTAGTAAGTGGCGTCCACGAGCAGCAGTTTCACGCCGGCCACGGCGAGCAGGCCGAGCGCGGCGTAGCGCACGTAGTCACGCCCGCGCCGCAGGCCCACGTAAAGGGCCGCCGTGCCGTAAGCCGTCCACAGCCAAGTGAGCCACATCTGCTTCCAGTTCTCGACCGCCGCGGCCGCGCGCCAACCTTCGGGTTGGCCCCACGCCAGTGCCTTCTGCCGGTTGAAAGGTCCCATCACCTCGACGCTCAGGCCGACGAGCGCGAGCGCGTTGGCGAGGCCGAGCAGCAGCGGCTCGACAGTCGCGCGCTCCTTTTCACCGACAGCCGCGCCCGCCCACCGGTACAACGCGAGGCAGGCCACGAGCGCCGTGACCACGACGGCGAAGGTGGCGAAGGTTTGGTTAACAAGGGTCCAGTGCCACGCCGCGCTGTACTGCCACACGTCGAGCCAGAGCAGTTTCAGGCAGGCGACGGCCAGCAGCAGCAACGCGAAGAAACGCAGCGCCGGCTGACGGCGACCGCGCACGAGCCCGCAATAGAGCGCGACGGTCGCGTAGAGGGACCAGACGAAGGACAGCAGGAACTGCTTCCATTCTTCGACGCGCGCCGCCTCAGTCCACCCATCGGGCAGCGCCCACGCCAGCGCCTTCGCGCGGTTGAAGCCGCCCATCACTTCGAGGCTCAGGCCGAGGACGGCGAAGAAGTTGGCTGTGACGACGAGGATCGGAGTGATGATTTCACGCTCGTACCAGCTTATGCCCTCCCCGGCCCGCGCGTAGAAGTACGTTCCCGCCGCGAGCGCCGCGACGATGAGAGCGCAGGTGATGAACGTTAGATTGAAGACGGGCAGGTGCCACGGGGCGCTGTAGTGGAAGAGACTATTGAGGACGCCGGCGAGGATCGCACACGCCAGCAACAGCAATGCCGCGACGCGCAGGACGAGGATGCGCCGCACGACGCCGAGGGCCAACGCGATCGAAGCGTAGATCAGCCAGAGGACCGAGTTAGTGAACACCTGCGATTCCCAGAAGGCGCTTCTCCGGGACGAATCCGAGGTCTGGGCGAACAGGTCCCGCCGCCGCTGGCCGAGGTAGTCGTTAACGTCCACGGTCAGCAGCGTCAGCCCGAGCGAGAAGATGGCGAGGGTGAAGACGGCGCTGATAATTTCGCGCTCGTCTTGGTCTACCGCCTCGCCGCGCCGTTGATAGAGCCAGAGACTTGCGCCGAGCGTGGCGATGAGGGCGTAGCAAGAGACGGCGTGCGCGTTGAGCAGCGGCCACGCCCCGCCGGAAGCTAAAAACTCTGCCAAGTCAGTTGAGAACCAGTGCGTGACGGCCACTCCGAGCACGGGCAGCGCGGCGTAGCGCGGCGCGGCGCGCCCGGTGCGAAATCCGACCCAAGTCAGCATCAGGCCTTCGACCGCCCAGCCGATGGTCGCCCAGTGCTGGTCCAGTTGGATCGCGACGGCGATCGTTAGGAAGGTGACAGCCGCGCCCAAGTAACTGAGCGCGAGCAATTGATCCGCGTGGTGCAGGCGTTCGGCCGTCAGGAAGAGCAGTCCGAACAACGCAGCGACGGCGAGGGCGTGCGCGCCGAGGACGGAGTGGTGCGTCAATTCAAGCAGCGAATAGCTCGTCGCGAAATAAATGGTCGCGTTCGTCAGCGCGAGCGACACGTCGAACCAGCGCGCGGGCCGTTGCTTGAGGAGGTTGTGCAGGACGGCGAGCGCGGCGAACATCAGGAAGAAGAGCGTCAGGAAGAAAATGGTCGGCCCGAGCTTCGCCGGCTCGTACCACTGGTCCATCCAACCGGCGAACATCAGCACGGTCGCCGCGAACGAAAGATAATTAAGGCTGCGCCACTCTTTGAAATAGGCGAGCGCGAGCACGCCGGCGTCTAAGAGCGCGATGTAGCCGAAGAGCGCGATCTGGTTGTCCACGCCGCGTGACAGCAGGACCGGAGTGGCGAAGCCGCCGAGGAGTCCGAGGACGGCAATCGGCAGCGCGTCGTAACGCGCCGCGAGCAGCACCGCGGTCGAGGTCACTGCCGCCATCAGCAGGAACGCGAAGGGCTGGCCGATTAAGTGGTAAAAGTTATAAGCGGCGTAAACCGAAAGGTAGAGAATCAAAATGCCGCCGCCCGAGAGGACGTGCGCGTAAGGCCGGTAGCCGCGCAGCCGCAGCCGCTCCGCGAGGCCGAGCAACGCGCAGCCCGCCGCGCCGCCCAACAGCACCCGCCCCGTGGGACCAATCCATTGGTTCTCGAAGGCGTACTTGAGGAAGAAGGCGACGCCGAGCGTGAGCGCGATAATGCCGATCCAGTTGAACCAACTGCCGCCGATGGCCGTCTCCAGATCGCGCCGCACGCGCGCGACCGGCTCGACGTGAACGGCCTTGCTCGCCTGAGCCGCTCCGGCCTTGCCCGAGACGAACGGCCCCTCGTCGTCGTCCGCCTCGATGCGATGCGTGCGCGGCGGGAGAGGGCGCGCGGAAGAGTCGTCTGGCCTCGCGCGTTCATCGCCTGCGCCCGCCGTCGGCACATTCACCGCCCACTTCTCGCGCGCCGCCGAAGAATCGCGCTCACGTCCCGCGTCGTCGTGCGGACTGACGGACGCGGCGGCGTCTGTCGTGCGAGTCCCGTTCGCCGGAGAAGGAGGCGGCGACGGTGGCGACGGTGGTGGCGGCGGCGTGGTGACGACCGGCGCAACTTGATTTCCCCGCGCCACAGGGTCGCCGGCCACCGTCGCTGCGCCCTGCGAAGGCGACGCCGGGGCCGCGTGCGCTTTAGTCAACAGGCCGAGCCGCTCTTCGATCCGGCGCAGCCGCGCCGACTGCTCGCCAAAGGCGCGTTCGAGTTGCGCGAGCCTCGCGCCCACGCCATCGGGTTCGTCGGGCGCGGGCCGCATCGCGCCCTCATTTTCTTCGTCAACCATAAAAGCTCCGTGAAAAAGAAATGATGAATGATGGATAATGAACGATGAGTGCAAAACTAATTTGCTCTTCATTCTTCATTCATCACTCATCATTCATCACTCATCATTCATCACTTCCGAACTCGCCGCGATTAAGCTACGACGCCCGCGCCCGCCGTCGCTTGCGCTTCTTCTGCGAGCGCGGCCTCTTCGCCGAGCGCGACGATCTCTTCGCGCAGGCGGCGGCGCTCGACGAGCAGTTGTTTGTAGAACTGCCGGCGGGTGACGAAGAAGAGGATCGCGCGCGCCGCGCCGACGTACTGGTCCAGCTTCTCGAAGAAGCGCACGGCGACGAAGCCCGAGAGCGGCGCAAGCCCAAGCGCCGCGAGCCCGAGCGGCCAGCCCGACAGCCGCCACCCGGCGGCCACGAGCACGATCCAAGTCAACGGAAAGAGCAGCAGCGCGCCGATGATCTTAAAGGTCGAGACCACGTCGTCGTTCTCGCGCGCGAGCTTGGTCGAGAGGTAATTCGTCAGATGATAGGCCGGGAAGTGGACCACGAGGCCGGCCCACGCGATGGGGAAGAGGCAGAGCACCGGGACGACGCGCGCGAAGACGTAGCGCGCCACCTGCGCGGGCGTCGCGCGCGGCGCGGAGAGATCGTCCTCGTCGATCCCGGCCTCGCGCAACTCTTCTTCGTAGCGGCGCAGGCGCGCGTCGAAGGCGGCGAGCCGGGCGGGCTGGCGCTCGAAATGGAAGGCGTAGCCTTCGAGGAAGCGCTGGCGCAGTTCCAGTTCGCGCGCGAGCGTCGTCGCCGAGAGCGCGCCGCTGTCTTCCGCGGCGGCCGAGAAAATGCGCTCGGCGCGCGCGATCATGGCGAGCGATTGATCGTGTTCGGCGTTCAAGGTCACGTCGCGGAGCGCTTCGGCGATGCGTGCTGAAAGCGCGCCGACGGCTTCGCGCGGTGGCTCGCCGTTTTCATCGAGTGGCGCGGGCTCGACCCGGAGCGGCTCGCCGAAGTGGACCAGCGCGGAACTGCGAAACATCGTCTTCGCGGTGTAATAGAGGCCGACGGGGACGATCTTCAAATCGATCGACGGGTCCGCGCCGACGACGCCGAGCGCGATGCGGGCCGCGCCGCTCTTCAACGGGCGGAGTTTCGTGTCGTTGTGCGAGACGCCTTCGGGGCAGATGGCGATCGTGCCGCCCTGTTTCAACAGGTCGCGGCTGCGCGTGAAGGTCTCGCGATTCTGCGCCGGGTCAGAGCCCTCATCTTGTTTGCGGTAGACGGGGATGGCTTCGAGCGCGCGCGCGAGATAGCCGATGACCGGCATCTTGAAAATCGGGGCTTTGGCGAGGAACGAGACTTTGCGTGGCGCGTGGCAGAGGATGAAGACCGGATCGACCAGCCCGTTCGGGTGGTTGACGACGAAGACGACGGCGCCCGCGCGCGGCACGCGCCCCAAGCCCTCGATCTCGATG
>JBOGOY010000235.1:0-6275 GCA_050748185.1 Pyrinomonadaceae bacterium | reverse complement strand
GCGCTCAAGCGTTCGACCAGCGCCTCGGTCTCGGCGAGCGTGAAGCCGGGCGGTTGGTCCCCCGCCGCGCCGGCCGCCGCCGCGCGCGTCTCGCTCATCGCCTCAAATGTCACTTCGCCCGCGTCGCCGAGCCGCACGTAACGTGGCCGCAGGTTCTCCGCGTCGAGGCCGGTCACTGCGCCGAGCGCTTCGCGCAACACGGCCCCGCCGACGTTCGTGGTGCGCTGGTCATGCTGCGCGAACTGCTGGCCGGCGAAGTAACGCGCCGCGCGCACGAGGTCCGCGTCGCCAAGTGCGTGGAAATACTCGCCGAGCAGCGCGGCCTTCTCCAACTTCTTCGTCGTCGCGGCGACGCGCTCTGCGACGCGCGCGAACTGGTCCAGCGACCCGACGCCAGTCTCAGCTTCTGACTTCTTGATGCTTGCCATGGTCAAACGCGGGCCGCTGTCACAGCGGCGCGAGTGGCGTGTCGCCCGTCTTCTCCAAATACTTGCAAGAGCTTTTGAAATACGCGCCGACGTTCCCTTCAAGATATTTCGCCCACGCCGGCCCACGCTCGGCGCGCCCCCGCGCGAACAGGGCCAGCGCGTAACCAAACATCTCTTCGGTCATGTACCCGAGGCGCTCGGCTTGCCACCCCTGCGAAAAGGCGTCGGTCCATTGCGAAAAGCGGAAAGCGGTGTTGCCCGTAAACACGCCCATCCCGAGGAAGACCGTCAACAGATCCGTCAACGCCTCGTGATCTTCCCACCCCGCCGACGCCCGCCCGCCGCCGAGCAGCAACACGTGTCCCAACTCGTGCGCGACCGTGGCGACGAGGCTCACGGGATCGCTCACCTGCGAATACTCGATGGCGATGACAAACTTTCCACGCCGTTTTTGATAGTGGCCGACGGCGCCGCCGTGCTGGCCTTCGTGAGACGGCAGGTTGCGCCGCAGTTCGCATTCCTCGTCGGCGTACAACTCCAATTCCAGCCGGTCGGGATCGACGCCCATGTAGCCGCACACCCTGCTGACGAGAAGCCATACGTCTTCTTCCTCGCCCGAGTAAGGGTCCGGGAAGAACTCTTCGGTCGGCAGAACGACGACGGCGTTCCGCAACGTGTCGGCCCCGAACTCGTCGAGCAGCCACAGCATCGACTCGTCCAGCCAACTCTTCTCGTCCGGGGCGACCGGACATTTGGGGGTGAACCAGTTCATCTGCTTTCGGGAATTGGGGCAGCGGCAATGAAATCATCGCGTCGGGACTGGTCCCACGCGGGCACGGGCGCATCTCAAACTTTCATCAACTCGCGCGGCACGCGCACGGCCTCGGCCTCCGTCGGCGCGCCGAAGATGTCGGGGTGAAGGATGCGCGCCAGAATCTCCGCGCCTTCGACCACGCGGGGTCCCGGCCGGCTGAAGTAGGAAGTCGCGTCAAGCGCCCACACGTTTTCCTGCTCGACGGCGGGAAGCGTGTGCCAGCCTTCCGGCAGACGCGCCCGCAGCAGCGCGCGCAGCGTGTCTTCGGCGTAATAGCCGCATGGGGCCAACACGATCACTTCGGGTGCGTAATCTTTGATCTCTTCGGCCGTCGTCGTGCGCGAAGGCCGGCCGGCGCTGCCGAAAGTCGCCTCGCCGCCGGCAAACGCCACTTGTTCGGGAACCCAATGGCCCGGCGCAAACGGAGGCTCAAGCCATTCGAGGACCAGCGTGCGCGGCCTTTGTTCGAGCCCGGCCAGTTGGGCGGCAAGCGCGTCCAGACGTCCGGCGAGATTTCGGATTAACTCTTCGGCCTGCGCCTCGCGGCCGATCAACTGCCCGACGGTGCGGACGTTGGCGAAGATGTCGGCCACCGTGTTCGGCTCAAGCGAGACGACTTTGACGCCCGCCTCGAACAGACGCGCCGCGGCCTGCTCGACCGTTCGGTAGCTGACGGCGCAGACCTCGCACAACTCCTGAGTCAGAATCAGATCGGGGTTGAGCGCGCGCAATTGCTCTTCGTCCAGATCGTAGATCGAGCCGTGGCCGTCGAGTTGCGAGCGGACCGCGTGGTCAATCTCAGCGCTCGTCATCGTCTGGTGCGAGATGCGGCTCGCGGTCAGTTGCGGCTTGCCGGCGACCGCCGCCAGCGGATAGTCGCATTCGTGCGTGACGCCGACGAGCGCGTCCTCCAGACCGAGGGCGCACACGATCTCCGTCGCCGAAGGCAGCAGCGAGACGACGCGCGGCGTTTGTTTAGTCATCAGGTTGAGAGCCTTTCCCTTTCCGCGTCCGGAATTTTTACTCTGAATCGAAACTCAGTTGATTGACACTTGGAGATTTACCACGGAGGGCACGGAGGACACAGAGAAGAAATGATGAATGATGAACGCGGAATGATGAAGAGAAGACAAGCTGCTCTTCGTTCATCACTCATCATTCATCATTCCGCCTTCATCATTCCTGCCCGTGGTTCAATCTCTTGTCCCAACCTCGCGTGTTCCGATTCAGGCGGCGGAACGTGCGCCGATGTTAAGAATCCGTTACGACACGGCCAGCCGCGCCATGTCTCTTTTGCGCCCGCGACGTGACGCGCTACAATCACATCGCACTATCTACACAGACGGCGGGCGGAGAGTTCATCATGCAGGATCAGCCGAAAAACTTACCACAGACGCGCCCCAGCGGCGAGCCGTTGAAATCTCTGACACAACTCATCATTGAGCGGCGTGCGACCAGCCACTTCACGCCCGACGAGGTGCCGGAAGAATACCTCGACGCCATCCTGAAACTCGCGGCGCAGGCCCCTTCGGGGTACAACCTTCAGCCGTGGCGCTTCATCGTCGTGCGCGATGCGGAGAATCGCAAGCGCTTGCAGGCGGCGGCCTTCAACCAGCCGAAGGTCGGCGAGGCTCCGGTCGTCATCATCGCCGTCGGGATGAAGGAAGAATGGAAGGCACGCGCCGACGAGGTTTTTGACGAAGGCCCCAAGCGGGGTTTTGGCAAGCCCGAGAACGTCGAATCGTACAAGCAGCAGGCGGTCGGCTTCGTCTCAAGCTTGGACGCGCGGATGTGGGTCAATCGTCACACGATGATCGCATTCACGACGATGATGCTCGCCGCCGAGGCCTACGGTTTCGACACCGCGCCGATGGAGGGCTTTGACGCGGCGGCCGTCAAACGCGAGTTCGACTTGCCGGAAGAGGCCGAGGTCGTCGCGCTGCTCGCCATCGGACGCTTGCGGGGGCCGGACAAGCCCTATGGCGGGCGCTTTCCCCTCGATCAGATCGTTTTCAGCGAGCGCTACGGCGAGGCGTGGAAAAGCAATGCGGAATGATGAATGATGAATGAAAGATAGGCTGCTCTTTATTCATCATTCATCATTCCGCGTTCATCATTTGTGTGGAGTCAACGATGCAGGAACAAAGCGAGTTGAGGTTTAGCGGCTTGGTGGATCACATCGCCGTGCCATGCGAAGACTTGCAGGACGGCGTGCGCGAGTACGAGCGGATCGGCTTTAAGCTGGAGACGCTCTACGACGATTGGGCGATGCTGCGCGACCCTCGTGGGTTCGGCCTCGCCCTGCTACCGCCCGGCTCGAAGCATCCGCCGCATCTGGGTCTGCGCGTCGAGACGCGCGACGAGTTGGAAGAGTTCGCGCGCCGTGAGAAGCGCCCCGTCAAAGAGCACCGCGATCGCACCGCCTCGTTTTACACCAAAGGCGTCGCGGGGCAGATCGTCGAAGTCATCTATTACCCGCCGGACTACAAAATTTAGTCCAAGGTCCAGAGTCTAAAGCCCAAAGTCGCAGAGGGCATTCTGATTTTGGACTTTGGACCTTGGACTTTGGACTATGCTCTTATTCCTCGAATCCCTCGGCACGACCGAACTGCTGCTGATCCTCGTGGTCGCGCTGATGATCTTCGGGCCGCGCAAGCTTCCCGAACTGGCGCGGTCGCTCGGCAAGAGCCTGAACCAGTTTAAGCAGGCGTCAGACGACTTTAAGCGGACGTGGGAGCGCGAGGTGGAGGTGGAGCGCGTTGAGCAGCGCGCCCGCGCGGAGAGCGCGCTGCTGCCCGAAGAGCGGCCCGAAGAATTCGCCGCGCCGTCCGCGAGCGAAGAGCCTTCGCTTATGCCGCCACCACCACCTGCCTCAGACACCATCGCGCGCGGCTCGCGCCCGGCCTTTGAGCCTTCGACCGCGGAGACCGCGCCCGCCGCCGCGCCGGCGCGTAAGAGCGATTGGCTGTAAAAGAAATGCTGCCTGCGAAATGATGCATGATGCATCTGACGAAGGTTCCGCATTTCATTCATCACTTATCATCTCGCATGAATCATTTCTAAGTCATCTGTGGCGGATGCCTTGCGGATCAATCTCGCACGTTCCAACTCGTCAAAGTTTTGCGGATCAACTTTTCCCTGCCCCGCCTTCTTGAAGGAGCCATGGATGGACGCGCGCGGCTCTCACGAACTGACCGAACTGCTCGTCGCGTGGGGCGACGGCGACGAGGCCGCACTTGAACGACTGGCCCCGCTCGTGCAAGCGGAGTTGCACCGCCTCGCCAGACACTACATGCGGCGCGAGCGCGATGATCACCTGATGCAGACCTCAGCGCTGATCAACGAAGCCTACCTGCGTCTGATTGACTGGAAAGCCGTCCGCTGGCAAAACCGCGCGCACTTTTTCGGCGTCGCGGCGCGGATGATGCGCCGCATCTTGGTGGACTTCGCGCGCCAGCGCCCGCACGTCGCCGGGGGCGTAGAGGCCCGCCACATCTCGCTTGAGCAGGCGATGACCGTCGCTGCCGAGAAAGATGCGGACCTGCTGGCGCTTGACGAGGCGCTGCAAGGCTTGGCGCACATTGACGAGCGGAAAAGCCGGATCGTCGAGATGCGTTTCTTCGGCGGGCTGTCGGTCGAAGAGACCGCCGAGGTGTTAGGCATCGCTCCCATCACCGTGATGCGCGAGTGGAGCAAGGCCAAGGCATGGTTGTACCGAGAGTTGAGTAGTTCTTAAACCGATGGACGCGGAACTGTGGCAACAAATTGACGCCCTGCTTGACGCGGCCCTCGATCTGCCCGAGGGCGAACGCGAACAGTTTGTGGCGCGGGTGACGGCCGGGAATCCCGCCTTGCGGGGCGAGGTCTTGAGTTTGCTCAAGGCGCAAGCGCAGGCGTCGCGTTTCATGGAACGCTCCGCCATGAAGGTGGCGGCGCAAGCTTTCGCGCACAACTCACCTCTGTCCGCTCAGCAATCGCTCGTCGGCCAAGAGTTTGGAAACTACACGCTTGAAAACCTGTTAGGCGCGGGCGGCATGGGCGAGGTTTACCTTGCGCGCGAATTGAAGCTCAACCGCCGCGTGGCGCTCAAAATTCTGCCGCGCCATTTCGTCGCCGATGCGGAACGCGCCGACCGCTTCAAGCGCGAAGCGGTGGCGCTGTCGGCTCTGAATCACCCGAACCTGATCACCATTTATGAAGTGGGCGAGTCTGGCGGACTCAACTTCATCGCGATGGAACACGTCGAGGGCCAGACGCTGCGCGCGCTGTTGACCGGCGGGCTGAAGCTCAAAGAGAGTTTGTCTTACGCGGGCCAAGTCGCGGAGGCGCTCGCCGCCGCGCACCAAGCGGGCATCGTCCACCGCGACGTGAAGCCGGAAAACGTCATGGTGCGATTGGACGGCTACGTGAAACTTCTCGACTTCGGTCTGGCGAAGCTGACGGAGGCACAAGCGCCGCCGCAGGCTGCGGACGCGGCGCACACACAGGCGGGCGCGGCGTTGGGGACGCTCGCCTACATGTCGCCCGAACAGGCAGCGGGCGAGCCGGTCGATCATCGCACGGACGTGTGGAGCCTCGGCGTCGTCCTCTACGAGATGGTGACGGGACAAAAACCTTTCGCCGGGAAGAGCCGGCGCGCGACGGTAAACGCCATCCTGTCAGACGAGCCAAGTTCTGCCAGCTCTCTGGTCCCCACGCTGCCTTCCGAACTGAATTTGATCCTCGACAAGGCCCTCGAAAAAGACCGCGAGCTTCGCTACCAAACCGCCGCCGATCTGCGCGCCGATCTCCGGCGACTGCTGCGCGCGGTGGATTCCGCGCCCGGCAGTTCGCGCGCGAGAACTAGCGCGCGGCCGGCCCGCCCGGCGACTCCCCGCTTCCGTCTGGTTCTCACGGTCGCGATGTCGTTAGCGCTGCTGATGGCGGCCGTCTGCGTCGCGGTCTGGCGTTTCTCGGAATCGCGAACGGCCCTGCCGCCCGATTGGTCGCGCGCGACTCGCGTCCAACTCACGGACCAGCCGGGGACCGAATAC
>JBOGOY010000234.1:0-6293 GCA_050748185.1 Pyrinomonadaceae bacterium | reverse complement strand
CCCGTTCAAAAGTCTCCCGGTTTCATCCGCGGCGCCGAATGCTCCTGCGCCGAGCGTGGCGTCAACGTCTTCGGAAGTCGCTCCGACCAACGCGATCTCGGCGTCGTGGACCAGCACCGAGCCGTTCGCGGCGATTGCGGAGACGTAACCTTGCCGCATCAGATCGATGATGACGGGAGCCAGCCCCGTCTTGACGACGTGCCCGCCGATGCCCCAGATGATCGGCTTGCCGAGCGCGAGCGCCCGCCGCATTTGCGCCGCGATCTCGCGCAGTGATTTGACGGCAAGGATACTCGGCAGCGCGTCCAGAAAATCTTTGAGTGACGAATCAGGCACGATGGGTCGCGCGAAATCTTCCGTCGAGACTTTGCTGGGGCGCGAGGCAAGCGAATAGGTGTTGACGCCGTGCAGGTCGAGCGGGCGTAGGTCTTCGTCGTAGATGGACAATGCTGCCTCTTGCGTTAACTATGCAGCTAGGTAAGCCACTGGTGCGACCAGTGAGACTTGAAAAGATTTGAGCGATCCTCCGGCAGGAGCATGCGCCCTCAGGTGGCTTGGCGAGCCTAACCTAAAAGGAGCACCTACGTGCCGCCTCAGTACCAAAGCTTGTCCCATTCCAGATGGGATTGCAAGTACCACATCGTCTTCGTCCCGAAAGGGCGGCGGGCTACACTCCATGGGAAGCTCCGCCCGCACTTAGGGACGATCTTCCACGCCCAGCGCGCCAGAAGGAATGTCGGAGCGAGGAAGGGCACATCATGGCCGACCACCTGTAGATGAACCCGCCGAAACCCGTGGTCGCATTCAGTCAACGGGCGCCTCAAGGGAAAGCAGCGCGATTACGTTTGAAGCGGGCAGGTCATCGTCGCGCGACATATCCACCCAACTTCGCCTGCGGTACTGACACCCCGCGCCCTCGGCCACACACAAGACAAAGGCGGGAGCGGGGACCAATCGTCCCCGCTCCCGCTCTTACTTTTCGGGTCGTCAGCGTCAGTATGCTTAGTAGCCTTCGTACCCGTCCGCGTAGCCGTTCTGGAACCCCGTGCGGAAGTAGCGGCGGTACAACTCCTTGTCGCCGAGGCGAGAGCTGTAATCTTCCGTGGCCTTCTGGTAGTCGCTCTCGTCGCTGTAATTGAAGCGTTCGTTCCGGCTGCGGTCCTTACGACCTTCCTGAATGCCGTTGTTGTAGCCCGCGTTCAGCGCGGTCTGGCGCAACTGGGAAGAGCCGCCATAGTTGTCGTAACGATCCCATTCGTCGCCGCGGCGATCATCACGCCGCTCGCGCCGATCATCGCGCCGGTCTCGGCGCCGCTCGCGCCGGTCCTGACGGCGTTCGCGCCGACGGTCGTCCTGATTCCAGTAACCGTCCTGAGCTTGGGCGACGCCCACGGCGACGGGTAGCGCCATGAACAGTCCGAGTGCCAGAAACAGCGGCCGTGCCACCAATCCAACTTTTTTGAAACTCATGATTACCTTCTCCTTTTAAGGTCTCGACCATTCGGCCTCACAACCTCGTGTAAACTCACGAGGTAAATTAACAACCGGCGTGCCACACGTCGGCCGGCCCTTAAACTGCTGATATAACATCGTCTCTTGAATCCAGTGGGAGCAGATTTGCACGATAAAGTGTCACTACACACCGCATCGGGTGCATACAGGCGTGATGCTTGGCGAAATTACTTGTTTCGGTCTTTCGCGTCGAGGTAACTGCCGGCGGCGAGCAGGAAACGCCGGCGCAGAGCTTCGTCCTTAATCTGAGAGGCGGCGGGACCAAGCGGCCGGGCATGGGACAGGGCGCGCTGTTGTTGCGCCTCTCGGTCCAGTACGTGTTGGCGGAGCCGCGCACGCTCTTTGTTGACGGTGTCGGGATCGATGCGGAACTCGATGAAGGTGACGAGTGGGTGGCCGAGCAGCGAGTTGAGGCGGAAAAGCATCTGGCTGCTGATGCGTTCGAGTTGCTTCTGCCACGTGTGATCGGCGACGGCGACGACGAGCGTCTTGCGGAAGAGCCGGAAGGGCACGGCCTGCCCGCGCAACTGATCGCCGGCCGCGCGCCGCCACGCGACGAACGCCGCCGCCTCGACCACTTCCTCGGCCTCGCCCGCCGCTCGTAGCAGGCTTGGGATCGCTCGCAGCAAGTCTTCCATGATCTAAGATTGATTCATTGGTCCATTGACTCATTGATTCAATCAGGCATTAAATCAAGCGTCAATGGAGCAATGAGCCAATGGATCAATTTCCGCGGAGTGTAATGGAAAAAGAGCGAGCCCTACAAGAAAACGTTTCAGCGCCCCCGATCCTGCGACTGGGCATCGAGCCGTTGGTGCTGGCGTCGGCCAGTCCCCGGCGCGCCGAGATATTGCGCGCGGTCGGCTGGCCCTTCGAGGTCGCGCCAGCGGAGATCGACGAAACTGTCCGCCCGGGCGAGAGGGCTGAGGACTACGTCGAGCGGCTGGCGCGGGAGAAGGCCGAGGCGGTGGCGCGCACGCGCCTGCTCGGCCTCACGCTCGGCGCGGACACGACGGTGGTTGTCGCCGGGGGCGAAATGCTCGGCAAGCCGCGCGACGCGGACGACGCGCGCCGGATGCTCGGGCTGCTAAGCGGCCGCTGGCACGAAGTACTGACCGGCTTGGCGCTCGTGCGCGCCGAAGACGCCGAGCGCCAACGAAGGGTCACACACGCCCGCTCGCGCGTCCACTTTCGCGAGATGACCGGGGCGGAAATCGATTGGTATGTCTCGACCGGCGAGCCCACGGACAAGGCCGGAGCCTACGCCATCCAAGGCCGCGGCGCGCTCTTCATCGACCGGATCGAAGGCGACTACTGGAACATCGTCGGCCTCCCCGTCAGCCTCGTCTATCGATTGATGAAAGAGTTGCAAACCGCCGACGACGCATAACTGAAAAACGCCTCTCGCCGCTTGTTCCCAATCAATTATTTGCACCCTTTCCCGCTGCTTCCTATTTCCCGCGTTCTTTTCCCACTTTTTATATTTTTCGCTTGACCCGTGGAACAGGTGCTTATATCGTGCGCGGCATCAGTCCGCTTGAAAGTTGCAGTGGACGGTTGCCACGCAAGCCACTTGAGAGGCTGTTGAAAATAAGTTCGGGCTCCCCGGTTCGTCGGGGAGCGTTAGTTGCCTCCGCCCCTCCTGCGCGCCGGCTGCCCACGCCTGATAGAACTAAGGACAACCAAATCTCGCGCTCGATCTCTTTGAAGGAGGAGAAGTTCCCATGTCTCAACCCACCCGCCCGCGGCTCATCTGCCTCTTCGTCCTATTGGTACTCGCGGCGCTCCCGGCCTTCGCGCAGACCAGTACCTCGCGTATCACCGGCACTATCACCGACACCGGCGGCGCGGTCGTGCCCGGCGCGGCCGTCTCCGCGAAGAACGAGGCCACCGGCGTCTCGCAGACGCAGGTCACGACCGACGCCGGCCTCTACGCCTTCCCGGCCCTGCCAGCCGGCGCTTACACCGTCACGGTCGAGCGCGCGGGCTTCAAGACTGTCCAGAAGACGGGCAACGCGCTCGAAGTGAACACGCCCCTCTCCGTCGATCTCGTCTTAGAGGTCGGGCAGGTTTCGGAGGTGGTCACGGTGCAGGGCGGGGCCGAGCAGTTGCAGACCTCGAATGCCACGATCGGCAACGTCGTCGAGCAGAAGGCCATCGAGCAGCTCCCCCTGAACGGGCGCAATCCGCTGACGCTGATCACACTGGAGCCCGGCGTCGTGCAGCGCTCGGCCGGCGCGGCCGGTTCGGGCGTCCATGTCAACGGCTCGCGCGACCGCGCCTTCAACGTCACGATCGACGGCATTGAGGCCAACGAATCCAGCGTCCCCAACCCCGTCAGCAACCTCTACCGCCTGAACCCCGACAACGTGCAGGAGTATAAGGTGACGACCAACAACGCGACTGCCGAGGAGGGCCGCAACAGCGGCGCGTCCGTCTCGGTCTCGACGCGCTCGGGGACCAACGACTATCACGGCACGGCCTTTTACTTCCACCGCAACGACGCGCTCAACTCGAACGAGTTTTTCTCGAACGCCAACAACCTGCCGAAGCCGGCGATCAAACTTCACCAGTTCGGCTTCGAGACGGGCGGCCCCATCAAGCGCGGCAAGACCTTCTTCTTCGGCAGCTATCAGGGCAACCGGATCAGTTTCACGCAGCCGATCGATCAGACCTTCGGCACGCCCGTCGTTTACACCGATCTGGCGCGGCAGGGCACCTTCCGCTACTTCGTGCCCGACCCGGCGCGCCCGCTCGTCATCAGCGGCCAGACCATCACGCGCAACAGCCGCTTGCTGGTCGATCCGTTCACGGGCACGCTGCGGCCCGAAGTGAGGCTCTGCGCCACCCCAACTGAGATCGGCTGTGTCCGCACCTACAACGCACTCGCCGCCGCGAACAACACGCAGGGGCGCGCGTTCGATTCGGTGACCACCGGCCTTATCCTCCCCCGCCCGCTGCCGAATAACTTCGGCGTCGCCGGCGACGGGCTGAACACCGGAGCCTTCCTCTGGAACCCGCCGACCGAGATCAAAGGTCCGGCCATCACGGCGCGCGTCGATCACAACTTCAACGACCGCAACAGCATGTTCGCCCGCTTCCTCTTCTCGGACTACAACACGCTCAAAGGCGATCCCCTGAACGGTCGGCCGCAGGTCTTCCCCGGCGATTTCCCGCCGCTCGGCGAGGTCTTTCGGCGCACCTCGAACCTCGCGATCAGCTATCGCCGCGTCTTCTCGCCGCGCGTGATTAACGAGTTCACCGCCGGGTACGCCCGCTTCGTCTTCACGTTCACGCAGGGCGAAGCAGATCCGCGTTTCCCCGAAGTCCCCCCCTACGACTTCAACACCATCAACGAGCCCTACAACAACACGCCGCGCACCTTCCGCGCCGTCACCACGCCGCAGTTCCTCGACAACCTTTCGATCGTCAGCGGCGCGCACGTTTACCGCGTCGGAGCTAACGTTCGTTTCTACCGCCACGTCGATCAGCGCGGCCAGCCCGGCGGTGTCAACGTCACGCCGACCGTCACCTTCGCTTCGGGGACGCGCAACCCGTTCATCACCGGCAGCGGCCAGAACCAAGTCGTCAACGCCGGCTTTCGCGCCGCACCCGGCATCAATGCGACCGACAACACGACGCTCGGTGGCATGATTAACAACTTCTTCGGCCTGCCGGCGCGTATCCAGCAGACTTTCATCGGCAACCTGCGCGACGACGTGTTCCTGCCGTTCAGAGACGGCGACGCCGTGACGCTCTTCGCCGAGCAACACAAGCTCAATCAGTACAACTTCTACTTTCAGGATGAGTGGAAGGTGCGCCCCAACCTGACTTTGAATTACGGTGTGCGCTGGGAGATCAACCCGGCTGGGACGACCGTCGGCGGCGACGTTCTGCGTGCGACCACGCCGATCCAGTCTGGCCCGGTCGCCTTCGCCCCGGCCGACAAATGGTACGACATCACGGACATCGGGGTCTTCGGCCCACGCCTCGGACTCGCCTACAGCCCCGATTGGAAGAGCGGCCCACTGCGCGCGCTATTCGGCGCGAACGGAAAGAGCGTGATCCGTGTCGGCTACGGCATCGCCTACGACACGATCTCTTCATTTCAGGTGACGGCCGCCGCCGGGCGCGTCCCCGGCCTGCTCGTCACATGTTCGTCCACTTGGTCCACCACCGCGCAGGCGTTCGGGGCCGCCATTGGCGGTTGCATTACGCCCGAGAACCGCACCATCGCGGGGGGCTTCAGACAGGAACTGCCGCCGCCTTCGGGCGCCAGACCTTCAGGTTTCCTGACGCTGCCCTCGGTGCGCCTGAGCGACGCGCCGCCGATCACGGTCTTCGCGCCGGAGATGAAAGTCCCGACCGTGCACCAGTGGAGCCTGAGTATGCAGCGCGAATTGCCGGGCGGGTTCGTGGCGCAGGCCGCTTACATCGGCCGCGCCGGCAACCGGCTGTTCATGGCCTACGACATTAATCAGATTAACGCCGACTCGATCATCCCGTCGTTCCTCATGTTGCAGGCAAACAACAACGCGCCGAACTGCCTGCCGAACGGCGCCAGCCGTGAAACCGGCGCCAACATTCAGCCGTGTGCGCCACCCTTCCCGGCCTCCCGGATTCCGCTCTTGTCCGTCCCGGGCGTCACGGCCGCGGTGGTCAACTCCACCGGGGCGCAGACTGAATTCGGACTCAACAGCGCGGGCGCTTTCGCCTCGCGCCTCGAAGACACCCCCGGCGCTTTCCAAACGCTCAGGCTCAGGCCGAACCCGCAGTTCGGG
>JBOGOY010000233.1:0-6295 GCA_050748185.1 Pyrinomonadaceae bacterium | reverse complement strand
ATGTGCTGGTGGTGATCGACCCGCGGGACGATCGCCGCGCGCTCCGTGATGCGCGCAAGCGGTCCGGCCACGCGCGACTGCGCCGCGGCGGCTTTCATGGCAGCGGCCCCCTGTTGCGCGGCCGCATGCGGACAGCCGATGACGAAGAGAAGGGCGGGGGCGAGGACGCGAACGGTGAAATGCATCAATGACTCCTAGAAGGCCCGTTTCCGAGCGGCTCGGTGGTGTGGTTATGCGCCGCCGCGAAGTCTGTTACAAAGGTGGGCGGGGTCAGAGTCCTCGCGAACTCTCAACGAGACCTCAGGTACTCCGAGGCATAGGTGTTCAACTGCTTTTGTTTCTGGCACGGTCAAATCTCCCAAACACAGTGGGGTTTATGGACAGCTTGTTATACGTTGTGTGTAATAACAAAAGGTTCCAGACGATTAGGCCGCCAGAGTGCGCCACCGCCGCACCTATCACGCCCCACGGGCGAATTAACAGGGCGCATAGTATGCCTTGAATAATTAAGCTGACCGCTAAACCGGTAGCAGCTTCTCGCTCGTGTCCGCTCATGATGAGTAATAAGCCGACCGCACCGACCATGACGTTAACAATTTGGCCGGCGCTCAAAATCATCAGTACGGTCTTGGCTTGAGTAAATTGCAGGCCGAAAAGTGCCATAAACCAAGAGCCATGGATGATAAGTATGAGCGCGACGGGAAGCGCCAGCAGTAAACTCACATAGGCGCCTAATCTCGCCACTCTCTGCAATTCTTTCAAGTCTCCCCTGACCCAGAGGCGGGCGAAGATCGGGGACAGGGGGGCGCTCAGGGTCACAAAAGCAAAAGAGATCAAATCCGCCCCGCGATTAGCAACGGTGTAAGAGCCGACTGCTCCCGTGCCTTTGACCGCACCCAAGATAAGGGTGTCCAAGTGAGTGGAAGCGACCCACAAAAGACGTAAATAGAGAAGAGACCGCGCATGCTGCATCCATTCAGCTTTGTGATACCGAATAGAACTCATTTTGATCGCCGGCGGCAAGACATCCCGTAACAGTTTCGCGCCGATCAGAAAAGCGACCGCCGAGGCAACAGCATTGACGCCCGCGGCGGCAGGCGCGCTCAGGTTATGGCCGAACGCGACATAAACGAAGGAGAGCAGCCCAAGCATGAACACGGGGCGAAAAATTGTTTCGGGAAGTTGCCCTCGTAAAACATGGTGCAGACCCTGTAGGGCTGACAGCCTGAGCGTCGTCAGAGCTAAAAGAGGCACTAAGAGCAGCGAAACAAGGAAAGTGTGTCGCGCCGCTTGACTGCTAAAGGAGGAGGACCAATAGCAGACGCTTGCGGCAATCGCCACAAGGAAGAGTGAACCGGCGAGAGCGAGTTGATTTGACCAACGCAAAATACCCCGCACCAGCCCCCATTGCTCCTGTTCATGATAGGCGGCTATCAATCGCACGAGCAGGCGATCTGTGCCGAGACAAGCTAAGATCGCAAGCAAGTTGACCAACGTCTGGGCATACGCATAGGCTCCGTAACTGCCGGCGCCGAGGATGCGGGCGAGCACTCCGGCCAGAATTAAAGTTAAAGCCGTCGCAAATACTCTGAGGGCTAAGGTGCCAGCCCCACCCCGGAAAAGATTTTGGTAGTGACGAAACACACACTCGCGACTTGCAAACTGATCAGGCTCGGAGAATTTGATTTGTGACGAAGCTTAGTTTTAATAATCGGTATGATCTATTTCCTCTTGCAGGAACTGACAAAACTCATCGAGGGCCACCGCGGCACGCGATGACGATGGCCGGGTGATCCTCGTCACGATCCTGCCGTCATCCAGCACGCGCGTCGCACAATACAGGAGCGGAATGCGAGCACGTTCGGCAAATCGCATGATCGTATCCGAAATGTATAATGGCCCGTATTTTACCTCGATTTGGCGCCACCCCTCTGTCGGGTGCTCTGAGTCAATGTAAATGAGCACCACGCCGCCGGCGGCCACGCTTTGCCGGATTCGTACAAGCGCCATCGCGTCCGGTCGGATAACTTCGAGAGGGTCGAGCCTTCCGGGAATCTTCCTATTCTTTCGCTTTGTGACGACACTGACGCGATAACCATGATCGGAGAGCCATCTCACGAAAAGAGTGCTCAAACCGAAATGGGCGCTGACGAAAATTGCGCCGCCCGGTCCGATCGCCTCCGCGCCCTGCACTAACAGCGTAGGATCAAACTCTATGTCGGAGTTACACAAACTATCGACCGTGCATTCCAAGGCATCGTTGCGATAGCCGACTCTGTGAGCGCCACCTTTCCAGCACGAGTATAGCGAGATGAATCTTCGCAGCGGCTGGAGCAGTCTCGCCAGATGCCGTGCCGCAGTAAACCTGTGTCGGCGCGGGCACGCGGCCAACCCGACACCGAGAGCAGTATTCGCCCCTTTGGCGAGAAGGCTTAAACAAGCCCGAGCAGCAGGGTGAATAGCGACAGCAAGGCTCTTTAAGCAAGGACGGCTATTTTTCTTCATCAACCCATGCCACCGGTATCGGAGGGCTATCTCAGCTTCGTTGTTCATTCGCCTGTCTTCAATCTCAACTAACAGTTCTTTGGTCACATGCACTCCTCACCGTCTCAGTCTGGGCTGCGACGAGCGGGCGAGCGTGTCTTTCAGCGCGTGGTAGTTACCACTTTGTCGGTGAATATAGGGTGGGAGTCGCTCTAATAATTGCTGATGCCGCGCGGACGCTTTGAGTTCCCCGCGCACCTCCTCGCTGGTCACGGCCTCGTAGAGCGCCTCATACTGCGCGACGACCGAGTCCAAATGAAAACAATCCTCTATCCTTGCGCGCGCCGCTCGCCCTAAAGCCTCTCGCCCCCCGGGGCCGATCTCGACCAACTCCCGAAGCGCCGCTGCCATCGCATTGGAATCGCGGGGGGGAACTACCCTGCCTGTTTCGCCAACTATCTGACGCAGATCGCTGATGTCGGTGACGACGCAGGGGACACCGCACGACATAGCCTCCCCGATAACGTTCGGGAAGCCCTCGCCGAAGGAAGATGATGAGACCGCTATGTCTAATGCAGCCGTAAGGCGCGGGATATCTCGCCGCTCCCCGAGCAAATGCACCCGCCCGGTGAGTTTCAACTCCCGCATTAATTGACGCAGCGCCTCGTTGTCCCAATCAACCCCTGTGCCCACGCAAACGAACTGCACGCGGGGCAGGGTTTTCAATAAGTGAGCGGCGGCGTGAAGGAAATTCTGATGATCCTTCATCGGGTGGTAGCGGGCGACGCAGCCAATCAAGAGGGTGGCCTGAGCCACGCCCAATTCCGCGCGAACGCTGTGGCGCGCCAGAGTCGAGGGGGCAAACAGTGTTACATCGAAGCCGTTGGGAATCAGGAGAGTCCTGTCAGCCCGGTAGCCGATGGATTGATGCTGTGCGGCGCCGGTTAGGGAGTTGTAAAGAATCACATCAGGTGTGCCTGAGAGTAGTGCGCCCAATTTAATCGTCATCCGGGTGAACGACTTTTCGCGATGCAATGAGTGAAGGGTTTGTCGAATATTCCAGACCACGGCTACGCGACCGGGTGAGAAAAGACTACCGATTTGTGCCGTCAAGTTACTGTGAGACATCCAGCCTTGAATGATATCCGGCTTCAAGTACCGCAGCAGGCGGAGCAAACGCCACATCGAAATCGGCGTCGGCAATGCGTACCGGATGGCCAGACTATAAACAGGGACATTGAGAGCTTCGATGTTTTTACGAAGCTCGCCATGATCCTTGAGGGTGAGCACGAAAGGGGCGAATCGCTTTCTGTCGGTTCGGGATAAGAGCTTATAAAGCATCATCTCCGCCCCGCCGGTAGAGAGATCACTGATCACGTGTAAAACCGCGATCCGGCGCGTTGTTGCCCACGCGGTCGGCCTGATGTTTGGCGCGACAGTGCTTTTTCCCTTGTGGGGGCGAGGAGCAGAATCGTCTTCAAGCTTCACCGGCCCCTCCCGCACTGTGGCTCCCATGTTCCCCCCAAACGTCACCTCTCCCGGACGGAATCACGTTAAGCGCCTCCCTCTTGAACGTATGCTCGACAACGTGCGTAGCAGGCCCTCACTCCCAACGATGACGAGCAACATGCAGAACACATATCTCATGCGGAAAAGCGCACCAATGTTAACAACAACTAATCCGAGGGCGGTAAAGCCTATTGCCGCACTCAGCCATAGCCACCACACTGATAGTTGCTCCCGCCTGTAGCACAGGCCCGCGAGAGCCAGCAGATTGAACAAGTATAGAACAAGCGTTTCCCCCCCGACGAGCAACCTGCCGGCACGCCCGACGTGATTTCCAACTGTCACCCACATGTCAGGTGAAGGAGCTAAAAAACCTATCGCCGCTGCTCGCGGGATGTAGCGGAGGAGATCCCCGTTAGTTTTGAGGATGATGTCGGTGTGGATATTCGAGCCGGCACCTGAATACATCTTGATGAATCTTTGTCGCAAGAGGCTGATCCGTGCCGGCACATGCAGCAATCGTTCACTGGATGATGCCCGAAGCCGGCCGTCACTGGATGATGCCCGAAGCCGGCCGTCAAGGTCAGGAGATCGCCCCTCCGCGAACACCCTATTCTTTTCGCCGCCGGCGCTCCTCCGCGAGTAGAGTGCCGACAGATAACTCGACGAGGGTACCGAGCGGGGGACGAGCAAAATGAAGGTTACCAGTATGACCGCGCCAACGGTGTTGCCAGTCAGAATTTTTCTTTCCTTCAACTGGCGGGCGAGCAAGAGGAGAAAGGCTAACGCCATCACGGCTATTATCAATTCCCACATATCACTGCGGATAAGCCAGATGACACTCACCGCGCTGCCCCCTATAAACCCAGTCACAATTCCCACCCGACCTGTGCATGCGGCCGTCAGCCATTTGGAGCCAACTAAGGCGAGCGTCAACACCGCCACTATAAATAAAGGGTCTCTCAATACTTGGGTAGAGTGCAGTAAAAAGGAGGGCCACAGCGCTACGATCACAGCCGCCAGCAGTCCCGCGCGTCGATCAGATACGTTCTTTCCGATGTTGAAGATGAGAGACAGGGTGATGAGGTAATAGAGAAGGTTAATCAACTCTACGGCCAGTATATTGGAACCCATCAAGGGGCTACATGGAATGAAACTGAGCGAGTAAATCTTGATATGAATCGGGACCGGCGCGGAGAGCCAGCCCAACATCCCGGTATCATTAAAAGCGCTGACTAATGAGACGAGTTCTGTGCGGTAAGCGCTACTGTCCGCCATCATAAAACCGTGCGGATCGAAGTAGTCAGGAAAGACCGCAAATGCCCCCGCCAGATAAACACACGCGCTCGCGGTAAAATGAATGCTGATCGCGGCGAGGAGCAAATGTCTGATTTTCATTACACAGCAAATTCGGTTAAAGCCTGAACAATACCCACCGCGCGAACGGTTTTACGAAAGGTTTAACCTGTTCCGCAGGTCTCAAGTCAGTCGGACTTGGTGAGCTGGGAAAAGGAGGGCGCGCTTTCGTTGACAGGATGAATCAAAACACCCCGACGTGCCCTTGCTCGCGGTCTTTCGCCTCCCCAAGCAGCTCCTCCCCCATTAACACCCGATGGTGCCTCCGGTGGAAATGCCAAAAAGCAGAAGCGCCGCGGCGTGCGCCTTCAAGAGCCTCATGCCGGGTTGCGGGTGTGTTCGCCACCCTCGCGATCATGGCCGCCCCCTCAGCACTGTGGCGTTCATCAGCCTCGCAGTGCATCGTGAAATAGGCCAGATCATCTTCCGCGAATCCGTAGTGAGCGCGAAACCCCTCAGCCAACATGCGACCCGCCAGCGGAGCATTCAATTCATACCCGAGGGTCAGGTATGCTAGCGGGCCGATCCACCTGCCTTCCGCTATCTGCTGGTCGAACCACCTTGAGCCTGTTTCGAGGCAGGAAGACTCTTCGGGGGTAGCACCGGCAGCGCGGGCAAAACGCCAAGCAAACACGGCATGGCTGCGACTTCGGTCGGCGACGAGCCCGCCCTCGGCTGAAAACGACACGACCCCCTCCTCTTCCATCAGGTTTGCTAGGAGTGACCGCCGCACTTCAAAAACTTCGCAACGCGCAAGAATGGCGGCGAGCCGACGGGGAAAGCCGGATGTTAGCCGCGCCAACTCGGATGCGTACCGGCAAAAGGAGCCGCGCGAATAGCTACCTTTGTGGACGCCACGCACAAACGGGTTCGTAGATAGATCACGCTCACGGGCGGCGGCCAGCAATTGCTGCTTGAAATCGTCGGCATCGTCAACCATGCTCAGTAC
>JBOGOY010000232.1:0-6300 GCA_050748185.1 Pyrinomonadaceae bacterium | reverse complement strand
GGGTATGTTTTCGTGCCCTTAACTATTGCACCCGAGGATTTCACGTCATGCGAAAAGTATTTGTTTTCATTTTTCTCGCCGCCGCGGCGGTCAACGTCTCGGCGCAACAACAGAACTCGAACGCGGGAACTTCGACCGTGCGGGCGTCGCAGGCAAGGCCCACACCGACGCCGGCTATTGAAGGTGCCGGCGCGGCAACGACACCAGCACGCACGCGCCGCCGCACCACGGCGAGCGGCGGCGACAGTGCGACTACCGCAAGGCCAACGGGCAGCCCGGCGGAGCGCGCCGTGCGCGGCGTCTTCGATACGCTGGTGGAAGGCATCCGTCAGGCCGACGTCGAGACGGTGATGGGCGTCTATTGGAACTCGCCGCAACTCGTCATCTTCAACAACAACGGGACGGTGACGCGCGGGTGGGACCAAGTGAAGGCCAATCGCGAAAGCTCGTACCCGAATTTGAAGAACGTCGAACTGGAGGTGCGCGACGTGCGCGTGCAGACGCTCGGGCGCGACGCGGCGCTGGTCACTTGCCTGTGGCGGCAGTCGCAGGAATACCGCGACACGCCGGAGACGGCGACCGGTCGCCTGACGCTTTCCTTCCGCCTCATCAACAACGGCTGGAAGGTGGTCCACACACACACTTCGCCGGAGGCGCCCGACCCGTCGCGCCTGTTGCCTTCGGAGACGAATGCAGAGCCAAGACCGACGCCGAGACCTTAACGATCGTTTCAGACTTCGGCAATAAAGGCGGCAGGAGTCTCGACGGCTTCTGCCGCCCCTGTCTTTTGTTGGCGCGGGCGGCTGATTTCATGCTGTCCGTGTCTATTCCTCACATTTCCGCGTGCGCCTTCCGCGAACCTCCGGCTTACAGTAAACTGTCGCCTCCCCCACAATGCTTTTGTTTCGTCATGCTCCGGGCGTTCATATTTCCGATCGCCTCGGTGAGCTTTGATCTTTAACTGTAAGGAGAAAACTTTATGGGCTGGATGGACCAGATCGGTGGGTTGTTACAACAGTATTCGGGGGCCGGCGCGCAGCAGGCTCCGGCGCAGGCGACGGACGACTTTGATCGCTTCACGCAGGCCGCGCCGCAGTCGGCCATCGCCGACGCGCTGTCCGCTTCTTTCCGCTCGGATCAGACGCCGCCCTTTGGGCAGATGCTCGCGCAGCTTTTCAGCAACTCGGGCGGCCAGCAGCGCGCCGGCATCCTCAACACGCTGATCGCGACGCTCGGCCCGACCATCGTCTCGCAGATGCTCGCCCGGCGCGGAGCCTCGGGCCTCGCGGGGCTCTTGGGCGGCGGGCAGACGCAGGTGACGCCCGAAGCGGCGCAGCAGGTTTCGCCCGAGGCCGTACAGGAACTGGCCGAGCAGGCCGAGCAGAAAGATCCGTCGATCATCGACATGGCGAGCAACTTCTACGCCGAGCACCCGACGCTCGTCAAAACGCTCGGGGCGGCCGCGCTCACCGTCGCCCTCGCCAAGATGGCGGAGAGAAGGGGATGAGGAGACGACGAGACGGGGAGAACGGGCGATGGGGGAACAGGAAGTTTAAGAAGATGCAGAGTATCAAAAGTCCCTATGTCTTCTGCTGGGGCTCAAAGGGGAGAGATCGAGACAGGACCACAAGCTGCTTCGCTTTGCGCGCTTCGCGGCTCTCTTCGCGCTCTTTGCGGTTACGGCTGAACTTTAACCGCAAAGAGTGCAAAGGGCTGACGCAAAGAACGCAAAGTCGATCTCCCTTGCCTGAACCACGACCTGTCTTTTCACCCCGTCACCCACTCTCCCCGTCACCCCGTCACTTCTCGTCAAGCACGGCCCGCACTTTGCCGGCCAACTCTTCAAGGGTGAATGGCTTTTGGAGGAAGTTGACGTCTTTGTTGACGACGCCGTGGCGCAGCGCCTCGTCGTCCGTGTAGCCTGACATGTAAATGATGCGGATGTCGGGAAAGTGCTCGACCAGTTGTTTTGAGAACTCGTGACCGCCCATGCGCGGCAGCACGATGTCCGTCAGCGCGAGGTGAATCTCGCTCTCGTACTGGCGGCACAGATCGAGCGCCTCTTCGCCGTCGCGCGCCTCCAACACGTGATAGCCGCACATTTCAAGCACCTCGCGCGCCAGCAGCCGCACCGTCTCTTCGTCCTCAACCAGCAGGATCGTCTCGGCCCCCGTAAGCAGTTCGCTCTCGACTTCGCCGCCGTCGCCCTCGGCCGCTCCGGTGACGTCTTCAGTGCGGGGGAAATAAATTCTGAAGATCGTGCCGCGCCCCGGCTCGCTTTCCACGCGGATGTACCCCTTGGCCTGCTGCACGATGCCGTAGACGGTCGCCAGCCCCATGCCCGTCCCCTTCTCTTTGGTCGTGTAGAACGGCTCGAAGATGTTGGCCAGCGTCTCTGGCGTCATCCCGTGGCCCTCGTCCGCGACGGTCAGCGCAACGTACTGGCCGGGCGGGATGTCGTCAGGGGATGAAGGATGAGACGCGACAGTCATGGATACGAAGTTAGCCGTCATGATCCGCACACGGCTCCCCGGCGGTGAGGCATCGCGCGCGTTGACCATCAGGTTCAACAGAATCTGTTGCATCTGGTTGGGGTCGGCCTTGGTGTGCCGCAGGGCCGGTTCGAGAAGAGTTTCGACCTCGATGTTCTCCGTAACGGCCCGGCGCAGCATCTTGTCGAGGTCTTCGATGACGTGGTTGAGGTTGAGGACGCGCGGCTGGATGACCTGCTGGCGGCTAAAGGCCAGCAGTTGTTCGGTGAGCGCGGCCGCGCGATCGGCCGCGCCCAGAATCTCCTCGACCCGCTGGCCCGCACGCGCCGGCAGGTCCGGCTGCTTGAGCAGCAGGTTGCCGTAGCCGGTGATCACCTGTAGCACGTTGTTGAAGTCGTGGGCGACGCCGCCGGCGAGACGGCCCACGGCCTCCATCTTCTGCGCCTGACGGAGTTGGGTTTCGAGCTTTTTGTGCTCCGTCACGTCATGCAGGATTGTCTGGACCAGCCCCTCGCCGATCACCTTCGTGCCCGTCTCGATCGCGATCAACCCGCCGTCGCCACGCCGCATTCGCCGCTCGGCGCGCAAGACCTTGCCGGCCCGCAACTCTTCCGCGCGCAGCGGATCGGCCTGCAAATCTTCCGGCGGGATGATGTCATGCAGGCCGAGGCCCGCCAATTGTTCGCGCGTGTAACCGAGCATCTCGCAAAAGCGCGTGTTGGCCTCTAGCAGCCGCCCCTCAAGATCGGTGACGACGATCCCGTCAGAAGCCTGTTCGACGAGCGCGCGATAGCGGCCCTCGCTGTCGGCCAGTTCCTGATTCTTGCGCACGAGCATCACCGAGTTGCGCCGCAGTTCGAGCAACGCGACCACCTGCCGGCTGAGAGCCTGCAACATGTCCGTCTGCGCGGCGTTTAACTCGCGCGGGTGAAAGTCGATCACGGCGAGCGTGCCGATGGCGTGGCCGCCGAGCATCACGAGCGGCGCGCCGGCATAAAAGCGAATGTGCGGCGCGCCGACGACGTAAGGATTCGCGGCGAAGCGTTCGTCCGCCGTCGCGTCGCTGACAATCATGACTTCAGTTTGCAGGATGGTGTGGGAACACATGGCGTGCCCGCGCGGAGCTTCCTCAATGTTCAAGCCGAATCTGGATTTGAACCACTGGCGGTGTTCGTCGATAAGCGTGATGACGGCTGCGGGAGTCTGGCAAATGTGCGCGGCGAGGCGGGTCAGATCGTCGAAAGCCTGTTCGGGCTGGGTGTCGAGCAACTGGTACTGGCGCAAGGCCATCAGCCTAGCGGCTTCGTTCGGCGGGAGCGGGACTGTTACCGCAGACACGTCCTGAATCTCCATTGCCCCTACGAGGATACCGACTCGACGGGCCGCAGACGTCTCGCACCCATCCAGACCACACCAAAGCTCTAACGCTCATGGAGGCGCGACAAGATCAAGACGCAAAGCGGGCGACCTTTGCGGATGAGGAAGGCGCCATCGTCACTGCAAGGAACACCCTGCAAGAGTAGCGCGCGTCGGGGGGCGTGGCAAGCTTTAACCGGGCAAAGAGAAAGCCGTCCACAAAAACTTGTGGACGGCTTTCCGGTGAACTGTTTGGATTGGCCTGTGTGTCTCTGAAGCGCGTCCCACAGCGCGGGCCGCGCGGGTTAACAGAGTCTCTATCGGGCAGTAATCCTGAGCAATTCAACCACCCGGGAGGTCAGGCCGCAGCCACCTCACTGTGATTAAGACTCATACGCTTTTGATCACCTCCTTTCCAGTGTTGGAGGAAATGATAAATGACAACAGCTTGTGCGTCAACGATTATTTTTACCTGCTATCTTGTGCTCGTGAACCTCAGGACTTCCTACTCCCCGCGCGGCCGAACACCTCGCGTCCTCCGGCATAGACGGCATGGGCGTGCTCGACGCCGAAGAAGTAAGCGAGTTCGCGGTAGTCGTCGCAATCGTGGATGACGAAATCGGCGCGCCGGCCCGTCTCGAGAGAACCGATCTCGCCGCCGAGGCCGAGAGAGTGAGCGGCGTTGATGGTCGCGGCCATGACGGCTTCGGCGGGCGTCATCTTAAGGTGCGTGGTGGCGAGCGACAGGATCAAGAGCATCGAAGGCGTCGGTGACGAGCCGGGATTGAAATCAGTGGCGAGCACGACCGCGAGGCCCGCCTCAATCATAGCGCGTGCTGGCGGGTACCGGGTCGAACCCAGCGCATACACCGAGCCGGGTAGTAGAACCGGTTGCACTTTCGCCGCCGCGAGCGCGCTGATGCCCGCGGCGTCCGTGTGTTCCAAGTGATCGGCCGTCGCGGCACGCAGTTCCGCCGCGAGTTGCGCGCCGCCTGAAAGTGAAAGCTGGTCCGCGTGCAAGCGCAGGCCCAAGCCGAGGCGCCGGGCTGCCGTCAGCACGTGACGCGATTCATCCACCGTGAACACATGCTCCTCACAAAACACGTCGCAGTGTTTCGCCAATCCTTCTTCGGCGACGCGCGGCAACATTTCATCAATGACAAGACGGAGATAATCTTCGCGCCGCGTTCCCGCGCGGTACTCTTCGGGGAGGTCGTGCGCGCCGAGGAAAGTCGGGACGTAACGGAGCGGCGTCTGCGCGCCCAGCCGACGGATGGCGCGCAGGATTTTCAACTCGTCTTCAACCGACAGGCCATAGCCGGATTTTGCCTCGACCGTCGTCGTGCCACCGCGCAAAAACCACTCGGAGTAACGCTCGCCCGCCCGGACCAGTTCGTCCTCCGAGGCGGCGCGCGTCTTCCGCACGGTTGAGCGGATCCCGCCGCCCGCCGCAGCGATCTCCTGATACGTCGCCCCGCCAGCGCGCCGCTCGAATTCGTCAACGCGGTTGCCCGCGAAGACCGGGTGCACATGCGCGTCCACAAAGCCCGGTAGCACGACGCGCCCGCAGGCGTCCACGATCTCGGTCTGAGGCGTAATGAGTCGCTCGATCTCGGCGCGCTTCCCGACGGCCGCGATGCGTCCCTCGCGCACGAGTAATGCGCCGTTATCAACGATACTTAGCTCACACATCTCGGCCCCGACGCGCGGGCGCGCCGGCCCGGCGAGCGTGACCAGTTGGGCACAGTTGATGACGGCGAGCATAAAGAAAACCTCCGTCATAGCCACCAGCGCGCGGCATCGCGCACAAGCCGAGCGCATCCCGGCGGCAAAGAAGCAGATCTCGTGTTAAGCCCGGAAGCACACTGGCGGTAAGGGGCCGCGCCGAGAGGCCTCGCACGATGGAAAAGTTTATAAAGGTCGAAGGGCTCAGTGGCTGGAGCGTGGTGAGGCTGGCCTCAGTGCGCCGCGCGGCGGCGCGGGTGGTACGGGGGGCGGCGCGAGCACGTCCGTTTCATCTTCAACATAACGCCCGAAATATCTGGAAGCGTGATCCGCGCGGCAGTGTGGAGCGCGTGGGGCCGCAGGGGCTGGCGGCGGCACGTCCAAGTCCGATGTCCAGACCTGAACACGCACCCTTTTTTCGACTTTCGGATTCGGGGTGACGCGACCGATCAGGGCGGTCATGGTTAAGCCGATGACGAACGCCAACACGGCGACGATGGCGCGGACGAAAAATCGTGGCACGAAGCTCATAACCTAAGCTCCTTCCTCGGATAGTAGAAAATCGGACGAGGTCATTACTCCAACGGCCAAACGAAGGTGCATGACAAGTTCACGCTTCCGCGGCGACGGCGGCGGACGGAAGCAGTCCTTTCAACTCGCGCACGATGCGGACGGCATCCTGCTGATCCTTGAGCGCAATCATGAAAAACTTATAACCTTGCTGAAA
>JBOGOY010000231.1:0-6308 GCA_050748185.1 Pyrinomonadaceae bacterium | reverse complement strand
GGGCAAAGATGTGCTCGTCGAGATGTTCAAGTCCGGCAAGACCGCGCAGACGATCGTCGAGGAACAGGGGCTCGCGCAGGTGTCTGACGCGGGCGAGATCGAGCGCATCGTCGAAGAAGTGCTGACCGCCAATCCACAACAACTCGCGCAGTACAAGGGCGGCAAGGAAGGACTCTTCGGCTTCTTCGTCGGGCAGGTGTTGAAGGCATCGCAGGGCAAGGCTAACCCGAAGCTCGTCAACGACGTGCTCAAGTCGAAACTGAGTCAGGATTGAAGGAGACCAATGGAACTAGCCGGCAAGTCGGCCGTCGTCACAGGCGGCACTAAGGGCATCGGGCGCGGGATCGCCGAAGCGCTCGTGCGCGAGGGGATGAACGTCTGCATCAGCGCCCGCGACGAAGCAGAGATCGAGCGGGCGGTCGCCGAATTAGGCAATGTCGCGGGCGAGGGAATCGTGACGGGCGTCGTCTGCGACGTGCGCGACTACGAACAAGTCCGTGCGATGTTCGCGCACGCGGTCGCGGAGTTGGGCGGCGTGGACGTGCTGGTGAACAACGCGGGCGTCGGCGTCTTCGCGCCCGTCGAGGAGATGTTGCCCGAAGATTTTCGCATGGTCGTAGAGACGAACCTTAACGGCGTATTCTACTGCTGCCACGAAGCGATCCCTTTGATGAAGCGACGCGGCGGCGGTTATATCATCAACCTCTCCTCGCTCGCCGGCGCGAACCCGCATCCGCGCATGGCCGCCTACAACGCCTCCAAGTTCGGCCTCAACGGATTCAGCGAGGCGCTGATGCAGGAAGTCCGCCACGACAATATCAAGGTCAGCTACGTCATGCCCGGCTCGGTCAACACCTCGTTCGGCGGCGACGCGCCCGACGCGAGCAAAGCTTGGCAACTCCAGCCCGCGGACATCGCCCGCGTCGTCCTCGACCTGCTCCGCCATGACGAGCGGAGTCTGCCGAGCCGCGTCGAGATCAGGCCGAGCCGCCCCCCGAAAAAGTGAGGCGATGACGCCTGAACCATGAATAACATCTTCATCACGTGCGTCCTCTGTCTCTTCGCCGCGGGCCTCACTGTTGTAGTGCAGGGACAGTCGACACCTGCGACCACAGGCACAACGCAGAACTCCTCAGCCGCGCCGAGTAAGGTTGCAGAGTCTATCCGACTCAGCCAAAAGGTTGTCCAACTGTACAAAGAGGGCAAATACGCTGCGGCTCTTCCTCTCGCAGAGCGTGCGCTCGCTCTGAGCGAGCAGTCTTTCGCTCCCTCACACCTGAATCTGACCGTCGCTTTGAACAACCTCGCCGCCGTGCTGGTTGAACTGAAGAAGATCGATCGGGCGCGGCTTCTCTATGAGCGCGTTCTGTCTATCCACGAGGCGCAAGCGCGACCCGACTTGAAAGAGATCAACCGAGTGCGTGAGCGACTAGCCATCATGTATTACCGGAAGGGAGATTACAGTAAAGCTGAGAGCATGTTCACGCATATCCTCGCGAACCCCTCGCCATTGCAAAACGGCTCTCCGGCAGAGAACTCGGCGATTGTGACCGGCCTCGCTTTTGTCTATTTGGCACAGGGCGAGGGCGACAAGCTGAGTGCTACGCTCACCAAACTGATTGAGATCGCCAAAGGAATGCCGAAGCCCTTGCCTAAATATTTTGAGAACGTGTTTGACGCCTATCAGTGTAGTTGGTTCCCGCGTGGCGAAGGAGCGAAGGAAAAGCAGAACCTTTTGTCGCAGTTCAACGCGATGGCGGAAGGGAAGGAGCCCGTTCCGCGAAGCGAGAAGAAGGGCGGCGTTTTGAACGGCCGTGCTGTCAGCCGGCCGCAACCGTCGTACCCGCTTGAAGCAAGGACCGTGAGGGTGCAGGGGACTGTCATCGTCAAAGTGACAGTTGACGAGACCGGCAAGGTGATCGAGGCTGCCGCAATCTGCGGCCCGCCGTTGCTGCACGAAGCCAGCGAAGCGACAGCAAGAAATTGGCGTTTTACGCCGGCACTGCTCGACGGTCAGCCGGTCAAGGTCACAGGCACGATTAGCTTTAACTTTCAACTCCGGTGACGGCTAAGAGCATTGGCACGGGCTGTTTTAGCAAACCCACAGTAGTCATAGATGAGAGCCGTCTTACAGCGTGTGACGCGCGCGTGTGTGCGGGTCGAGGGCGCGACCGTCGGCGAGATCGGTGGCGGCCTCGTGGTGCTGTTGGGCAGCGCTCACGATGACACGCGCACGGATGCCACCTATCTCGCGGAGAAAATTGCGGCTCTGCGTATTTTTGAGGACGCGGAGGGGCGGATGAATTTGTCGGTGTGGGAGACGGGAGGCGGACTCTTGGTCGTCTCACAATTCACGCTCTACGGCGATACGCGGCGGGGGCGGCGGCCTTCGTGGAGCGAGGCCGCCGCGCCCGAAGCGGCCGAACCGCTCTATGAGTTTTTCGTCGCCGAGTCGCGCCGCTTCGTGCAGCGCGTCGAAACCGGGAGTTTCCGCCGGATGATGGAAGTCGAACTCGTCAACGATGGGCCGGTGACGATCCTGCTCGACAGTCGAAAACTTTTTTAGGTGACGGCCGGGCTGCCGCATAGTAACGGCGAGCGCTTCGGAACCAGAGCGCCGGGCAGTTGCCAACGGCGCACGGCGGCGTGTAAAAAGTCTGGGTTTGTTCAGACGTGAGTGCTCGGAAGGGAAATTGAATGATGAAACTTTCTGATCGAGGTTTAGTCGTGAGTGTCGTTTGTCTGACCTTGACGCTCGTCATGGCGGCGTGCGGCGGCGACGCGGCGCAGCAGTCGAAAGATTTTGACGCGGAGCCAAGTGAAGGCGGCGCGAATGTGAAGAAGGGCGTCAAGCCCGAGCCGGATCAGGAGATCGCGGTGATCGATACCGACTACGGCCGCATCGTCGTCGAACTCTACCCGAACCTCGCACCGCAGCAGGTCGAGCGTTTCAAGAAGTTGGCCGCCGAAGGGTTTTACAACGGGACCAGAATCCACCGCATCGATCCGCAACTCGGCATCATTCAGGGCGGCGACCAGAACTCGAAGGACTCGAACCCGTTCAACGACGGTACCGGCAAATCGCCTTACCCAGACCTGCCGGCGGAATTCAGCGACGTGCCTTACGAGCGCGGCATCCTCGGCGCGGCGCGCGGGGCGGCCGAGAATACCGCCAACTCGCAATTCTTCATCACGCTCAAATCCCAGCCGGCTTTCAATAACCGCTATACCGTCTTCGGCAAAGTGATCGAAGGCATCAGCAACGCCGACGTCATCGCCGGCGCGCCCGTTCGCGAAGGCACTGACAAGCCCGCCGACGCCGCCACCGTCAAGAGCGTCACGCTACAAAAGCGGTGACAGGTAACGGGTGACAGGTGGCAGGAATGAAGACACGCTCTGTCCTGTCACCTGTCACCCGTCACTTTTCACTAAATCGAGTTGTCCTCGGTCTTGGAGCGGGGGTCCAGTTCGTAGCGGTTGCGGTCGCGGCGATCGACTTTGTCGAGCAGATCGAGTTCCTCGTTATCTTCGTAATTGATGCCGACGGCGTGTGCGTTCTCTTCGACGAGCGACTGATCGGGCGTCGGGTTGTCGCCCGAGACGCTCTCGGTGCCGCTGTCGTTCACGTCTTCCCACGTGGCGTCCAAGTCGCCACCCGAGTCGGCCGGCGACGAGGCGGTGTTCTGACGCAGGCGCTGCGCGAGGTGCTCCGGGTCTTTCGGCGCGCGCGCGATCTCCTCTTCCATAAACTCTTCGATCTCAGGGTTCGGCACGAAGTCGGGATCGTTACTCAGGTAGGTGAAATCTTCCGGCTGCTTTTTGGGCATCTGCACGTCTCCTCGCTGCGATGAATCGAATATCTTCCGGAGCGGGCCAGCCCGCACCGCCCCAACTCTCCCGCGCCGCCCGCCCGCCAAAAACAGCAGTCGCTTCCTGAGGGCGCGGAGGGCCACAAAGGGCGAATGTACTGGCGGCTGTTCGGATGAGTTGTTGGCGCCAATATAGCACAACAGGTGGAAGAGCCGAGCACCCGGCGGAACTGAAAGCGGTGTGGGTTTTAACGATGTCGCGACAGGGCCGCCGCGTTGAGGGCCGAGGCGATGACGGATAGACGTAGGGGCAACGGTTGGCGCAAACCTCAAGCCGGCATAGAATACCTCACATGGTTGAGCGCGAGACCGAGAGGCTTTACCTCCGGCAGTTCACGCCCGCAGACCTCGACGATTTGGCCGCCATCGTCGGGAACCCACAGGTGATGAAGTTTCTGGGTAACGGAAAGCCGGTGTCGAGGGATGAATCCGAGGTCGCATTGTACAGCATCCTGAGGCATTGGGACCGACACGGCTTCGGCCGGTGGGCCGTCGCCCACAAGCCCGACGGGAAACTGATCGGTTATGCCGGGTTGCGCTCATTTCACGGCACGCCCGAACTGGTCTACCTCCTCGACGAGCCCTACTGGGGGCGCGGGTTGGCGACGGAACTGGCGCGCTCCTGCCTCGATTTCGGCTTTCGGGAGAAGCGCTTCGAGCGCATCATCGCGTTTGCCCGCGCGGCTAATCACGCCTCGCGCCGGGTTATCGAAAGGGTCGGGATGCGCTACGAGAAGAAGATGAAATTCGCGACCGTGTTGAGAATGCTCGGGGTGACGCTGAAAGAGAGCGAACCGCCCGCCGACTTTTACATCGTGCAGTACGCGCTTAACGGCGGTGCCTACGAGGCCGAGCAGCGGCTCGCAGCCGCGCACGCCCGTGACTACACCGCGACGCTTCCCAACCTCGCTGTGCGCCGGTCGTCCTGAGCGCGCGGCTTACACCGCCGCCAACTCGTGCGAAGGCTCCACGGCGGCATCCGTTTGACCGCGCGATATTGCCCCGGCCGCCCGACCCCTCGCGGTAGACGCCGCACGTGCCACCAAATTCCACGCCTCACCGGATTCGACCGGTCTCGAAAACAGATAGCCCTGACCGAAGTCACACCCGAGGGCGCGCAGTTGGTCCCTCTGCTGGCCGGTCTCGATGCCCTCGGCAACGACGTCCATGTTGAGTTCGGCCGCGAGCGTCAGGATCGTCTTGATGATCTTGGCGCTCTCGGCGTCCGCGCCCATGCTCTGCACGAACGAGCGGTCGATCTTCAGCGTGTTGATCGGGAAGCGGTGGAGGTAACTGAGAGAGGAGTAGCCGGTGCCGAAGTCGTCGAGGCTGATGCGTACTCCGCATGCCTTCAGCCGCTCCAGTATTCGCGCGACTTCCTCTGTGTTGTCCATCACTACCGTCTCGGTGATTTCGAGGCGCAGGCACGAGGGCGGAAGCCCCGTCGCCTTCAGCATTCGCTCGACGTGCCCGACGAAGTCTTTCTCCTTGAACTGCCGACCCGAGATGTTAACGCTGATGCTGAGCGGCGCGTCCGCCGGGAGAGCTTGGTTCCACTCGCGCACCTGCCGACAGGCGGTGTCGAGGACGTGCATCCCGATCGGCACGATGAGCCCCGTCTCCTCCGCCAGCGGGATGAATTCGAGCGGCGGGATGAGGCCGCGCTCCGGGTGCCGCCAGCGGACGAGTGCTTCGAAGCCTTCGGCGCGACCGCCAGAGAGGACATAGATCGGCTGGTAATAAACTTCGATCTCGCCGCGGTCGAGGGCGTGCCGGAGGTCGGTCTCAAGCTTTAACTGCTCGAAGGCGTGTGCGTGCATCGCGACGTCGAACACTTCGTGGCGCGCCTTGCCGTTCGACTTGGCGCGGTACATGGCGGTGTCGGCGTCGCGCAGGATGTCTTCGGGCCGCTCGTAGCCGGTGGTCGAGTAGGCGATGCCGATGCTGGCCGAGGTGAACACCTCATGCCCGCCCAACTCGAAGGGGCGGCTCAGTTGTTCGTAGATGCGCCCGGCGATCGTCGCTGGGTCGTATCCCTCTTCGAGCCCGTTGAGCAGGATCGCGAACTCGTCGCCCCCCAGCCGCGCGACCGTGTCCGTTGTGCGGACGCACTGCTTCAGTCGCCCTGACAACGCGATCAGCAGCCAGTCGCCGCTCGGATGCCCGAGGCTGTCGTTGACCACCTTGAAGCGATCGAGATCGACGAAGAGAACGGCGAATTGCCGATCCCCGTGCCCGCCGTGAGTCCGCTCGATCGCCTGCGCCAAACGCTCGGTGAGCAGGACGCGGTTGGGCAAACCCGTCAGGGCGTCGTGGTATGACAGGTGGTTCACTTGCGCGGTGCGTTGCTCGATCATCCCTTCGAGGTAGATTTCGTAGCGACGCTTGGCTTCCCGCAGCGTGTGGTGTTCGAGGGCGCGCCGGAGTGCCGCCTCGACC
>JBOGOY010000230.1:0-6310 GCA_050748185.1 Pyrinomonadaceae bacterium | reverse complement strand
CCGGAACAACTTGGCCAACTTCTCCTTCGGCGGCCCGAACGACTCGTACAACCGCCGGCAACAGCAAACCTACAGCATCTCTGACAATGTGACTTACATCCGCGGCGCGCACACATTCCGTTTCGGAGGCGAGTTTAAGCGGTTCATGTTCGACACCAATCTGCCGGAAGAGCAGGCCACCGAATTTGAAAAGTTCGACAACTTCACGCAGTTCCTCGCGGGCCGCGCCACCGAAGCCGACACGCAGTTCGGCATTACGGACAAGAGCTTCAGCTTCCGTGATCTCAGTGGTTACGTCACGGACGATTGGAAGGTCAACCGCAAGCTCACGCTCAACCTCGGCGTGCGCTATGAATACTTCGGCACGCCCGTGGAAGAGAATGGGCAGTTCGGCAATTTCGATCCGGCGCTGCTCACGAGCACCGAGAACCCGCTGAGCGGTTTCGTCGTCCCGAACAACGCGCGGCCGACCGGCTTCGCGGCGCTCGACGACGCGCTCGCGGTGACGGCGCGGGCTGACAACAACTCGACCATCAACCCGGACCGGAATAACTTCGCGCCGCGAATTGGCTTCGCCTACTCGCCGCTGGAAAGTAACAAGATGGTGGTCCGCGGCGGGTACGGTGTTTTCTTCGACCGCCCCTCGTCGGCGTTCATCAACACGGTCTTTAGCAACTATCCGTTCCTGCGCGAGATCGAAGTCACCGCCCCTTCGCGGCAGATCAATCTGGCGACGGCCTTCTCGCAGCAGAACCCGCAACTCGGGCTCAACAACTTCCTGCCGAACCGCATTCAACTCGTCTCGACGAGCGGCGCGATTAGTTACGTGATTCGCGACAACACCGGCGTCACGCTCGACGCCAACAACGGAACCAACCCCATCGATCTGGCGACCGGGCTGCCGTCGCTCGGCAACATCGCCGAGACGTTCGAGTTTCGCGCCGTCGAACGCAACCTCCGCACGCCGTACATCCAGCAGTGGAATCTCGGCGTACAGTACGAACTGCGTAGCAACCTCCTGCTCGAAGCGCGCTACGTCGGCACCAAAGGCACCAAGTTGCTTCAGGCTTCGGCCCTCAACCGGGTGTATGACCTGAACAACCCGAACACGCCCGACTACATCTTCGGTCGCTTCAACCGGGCTTATGAGGCGGCGCAACGTGGCAACACCACCGCCCTGCGCGGGCCGCTCCGTAGCGCTTCGTCCGAGCGCGAGCGGGGCCGCGGCATCGCCTTCGGCTTCCGCAACTCGGTGACGGGCAACCCGGTCGATTTCAACCTCAGTGATCCGACCGGGACGATCATCGGATTCGAGGCGCGTGGCCAACTGCTCGGCTTCAACATCCCCGAAGCCCTGCTCTTGCAATCCAACGGCAACTCGATCTACCACGGCGCGCAGTTCAACCTGACGCAGCGCCTGACGCGGGGTCTTCAGTTCAACGCCTCTTACACCTTCTCGAAGTCGATCGACACCAGTTCGGCCGACCCCGGCAGCACTGCCGGCGGTGGCAAGCCCGACGTGCCGAACACCGGGTTCATCCTGCAAAACGACTCGAACGATCCGCAGAGCAACCGCGGCCTCTCGGACTTCGACCGCACGCACCGGTTCAGTCTGAGCTTCGTTTATGACATCCCCACCTTCGGCTCGGACTCAAGGTTGCTGAAAGGGTTCCAATTCTCTGGGTTCGCACAGGTGCAGTCGGGCACGTCGTTCAGCATCTTCGCGGCCGAGCCGGAAGCCGGCACCGTGTCCGCGCTGACCTCGCTCCGCACCGGATCGGGCGGACTCTTCCGGCCCGGCTTCGGCCGCCCCAACCTGTGCGGCACGCTCGAACAGTTGCGCCGGCAGGGTGACGATCCGACGGAGCAATACTTCGACGCCTCGGCCCTGTGCTCGCCGCTCGGCCAGTACGGCAACCTCGGCCGCAACGTCCTGCGCGGGCCGCGCCAGCGGCGACTCGACCTCCGCCTCTCCAAGACCACGCAGCTCACAGAGACAGTCGGGCTGGAACTCGGCTGGGACGTGTTCAACGTCTTCAATACCGCCAACTTCGCGAATCCGGCCAACGACTTTCAGGACCAGACCGACTTCGGCAGCATTACCAACACCGTCGGCGGACCGCGCGTGATGCAGTTCGGCGCGAAGGTGAAGTTCTAAAAACAGTGACAAGTGACGAGTGACAAGTTAAAGACCTTGTTTTGCTCGTCACTTGTCACTCGTCACCTGTCACTCCTGTAAAATTATGAGCACGGAACTGACTCCCCTCGGGCACGGCGCGACGCAGGACACGAGCGACATGAGCGGGAATGTTTACGACGATGGCCGGCTGCGGGTCGAGCACGACAACTATTACGCGGCCTGCGCCGGCCAGCCGCTCACCCTGCCGCGCAAAGAGTTCCTCATCCTCTCGCGCCTCGCCCGTAACCCCGAACGGATCGTCCCGTCCGAAGAGATTTGGCGTCATGCGTGGCCGGCGGCGGTCGAGTTCAACCCCGAGAGTTTGCACGTCCACATCTACCGGCTGCGCCGCCGCCTCGAACCGTTCGGCCTCCACATCGAGACCATGGTCAACGTCGGCTACCGCCTGATCGCACAGCAATAATGATGAATGCGAAATGATGAATGATGCATAGAAAGCAGCCAATTTGTCTGTCATTCATCATTCATCATTTCGCATTCATCATTTCCCGTTCAGCCCGCCTTCAGCTTGAATCCCGCGCGGTTGTTCAATATAGTGCCGCTCTCTTGATTCATCCCCGCTGTAACGGAGCACACTAAGTTTAATGGCGCGTTTCAGCTTTCTGCCGCGAGAAGATCAGTATTTTTCTTTCTTCTCGCAAATGACTTCCTATATCTACGACGCCGCGCGGATCCTCGTCGAGATGCTGCGCGATGGGCACGAGCGCTACGCCGAACACGCCCAGCGCATCAAGTCGATCGAACACGCCTGCGACGAGTTGACGCACACCGTCTCGACTTCGCTTAACAAAACCTTCATCACGCCCTTCGACCGCGAGGACATCTACGCGCTGTCGAGCGGCCTCGACGACATCGTGGATTACATCGACGACGCCGCGCGCGCGATGATCATGTACGACATGCGCGAGAGCACCACGCACGCGCGCCGCTTCGCCGATGTCATCCAGCGGCTGTCGGTGCAACTGCACGAGATCGTCTCGACGCTCTCGCGGCCGACCGGCGTCACCGAGCGTCTCGTCGAAATTCACCGGCTGGAAAACGAAGGCGACGACATCTACCACACCGCCATCGCCGAACTGTTCCGGCAGCAGGCCGATCCCCTCACCGTCATCAAGTGGAAAGAGATTTATGAAAAGCTCGAATCCACCGTGGACGCCTGCGAGTCAGTCGCCAACACCATCGAGAGCGTGATCATTAAAAATGCCTGAAAGGAAATGATGAGTGCGGAATGATGAATGATGAATGAAAGACAATCCGTTTTTAATTCATCATTCATCATTCCGCATTCATCATTCGCTTTGTATGTCTGTCACCTTCGCCTTCGTCATTCTGATCATCTTCGTCGCGCTGGTCTTCGACTACATCAACGGCTTTCACGACGCGGCCAACTCGATCGCGACCGTCGTCTCGACGCGCGTGCTGTCGCCGGGCCTCGCCGTGGTGTGGGCCGCGTTCTTCAATTTTGTGGCGTTCGCGATCTTGGGGACGAGCGTCGCCAAGACGATCGGCGGCGATCTGGTCCGCATTGAATTGATCGAAGCGGACCAGCGCCTCTACGTGCTGCTCGCCGGGCTGCTGGGCGCGATCATCTGGAACCTGATCACTTGGTATCTGGGCCTGCCGACTTCGAGTTCGCACGCGCTCGTCGGCGGCTATGCCGGGGCGGCGATCGTCGCCTACGGCGGCGTCGGCGGGCTGCTCAAGCCTGAGGGATGGATCAAGACGCTCGTCTTCATCATCGCCTCGCCGCTCATCGGGATGACGCTTGGCCTCTTGCTGATGGTCGCGGTGATGTGGATTTTTCGGCGCGCGACGGTGACGCGCGTTGACAAGTTCTTCCGGCGCGGGCAGCTCTTCTCGGCCGCCGCCTACTCGCTCGGCCACGGCGGCAACGACGCGCAGAAGACGATGGGCATCATCACGGCGGTGCTGGTCGCCAGCAACCTGACGGCGGCCGGGCCGGGCGGCCAATTGCCTGAAATTCCACTGTGGGTCGTGCTCTCGGCCCACGCGGCGATCGCGGCCGGGACGCTTTCGGGCGGCTGGCGGATCGTCCACACCATGGGAGCGAAGATCACGAAACTGAAGCCCGTCGGCGGCTTCTGCGCCGAGACCGCCGGCGCGGCGACGCTCTTCGGCGCGACGCTGGCGGGCATCCCCGTCTCGACCACGCACACCATCACCGGCGCGATCGTCGGCGTCGGTGCCACCCGCCGGCTCTCCGCCGTCAAGTGGGGCGTCGCCGGGCGCATCGTCTGGGCGTGGGTGCTGACGATCCCCATCGCCGCCACCTTCGCGGGCCTCTCTTACTTCGTGATCCTGCTGATTGATAAATTTGCTGCCCGTTAGTCAGGAAACCAGCGGAAAGATCGACCAGATAAATCAGTCGAGCGATCAGGCGCGCCGGCTTCCCCATCCGGTTAATCCGGTCCAAGTTCCTGAGCGAACCCTGTCGGGCGCGCCCGGCCCAGCGTTACAAAAACTTAAGCACGAGTTCAGACGGGTGTAACATCAGGCGCTTATCCTAAAGTCTTTTGGGATTCTGAATCTTCAGGAGAGTCTGATGTTGATTCCTAAGCTCGCCATCTTCCGCACGGTTCTCGTGCTGTGCGCCGCTTTATTTCTGGCCTTAGCGTCCGCTTGCAGCGGCAACCGCTCAAGCGAGGGTAGCCTGCCGGGCGCGTCCGGCGGCGGAGGAGGCGGGGGCGGCGCGGCGCGCGTGCAGGGCGCGGGCGCGACTTTCCCTAATCCCATCTATCAGAAGTGGCTCGCCGAGTATAAGAAGGCTCACCCGAACATTTCGATCGATTACCAGTCCACCGGCTCGGGCGCGGGCGTCAAGCAGTTGAGCGAGCGCACGATTGACTTCGGCGCGACCGACTCGCCGATGAACGAAGAGGAACTACAGAAAGCCGGGGGCGAAGTGGTTCACATCCCGACGGTGCTGGGCGCGGTCGTCGTCACTTACAACCTGCCCGCCATGAATCAGCCATTGCGGTTCTCTTCCGAAGTGCTGGCCGACATTTTCCTCGGCAAGATCAAAAAGTGGGACGACGCGCGCATCAAGGCCGACAACCCCGGCGTCAGTCTGCCGGCGGCAAACATCGCGGTGGTTCACCGCTCGGACGGCAGCGGCACGACCGCCGTCTTCACCGACTATCTCGCTAAAGTCAGCCCCGTGTGGAAAGAGCAGGTCGGCGCGGGCAAGTCGCCTTCGTGGCCGACGGGTCAGGGCGGCAAGGGCAACGAGGGCGTCTCCGGCATGATCAAGCAACAGCCGAACACCATCGGTTACGTCGAACTGGCCTACGCCAACCAACTCAAGCTACCGGTCGCGCTCATCAAGAATGCTTCAGGCAACTTCGTCGCGCCAACGCTCGACAACGTGACCGCCGCCGCCGCCGAGGCGCTTCCCAACACGCCCGAAGATTTGCGCGTCTCGATTACCAACGCCGGCGGGCAGAATGCTTACCCGATCGCGAGCTACACGTACGTCCTGCTCTACAAGAACCAGCCGGACGCGATTAAAGGCAAGGCGCTCGTGGATTTCCTCTGGTGGGGCATCCACGACGGACAGAAAGTGACGTCCGATCCGCAATACCCCTACGCGCCGCTGCCCGCCGAGATCGTCAAGCGCGTCGAGGCCAAACTGAACTCGATCAACGCGAACGGCAAGCCGCTCCGCTCGTAAGTCCAAAGTCCAAGGTCCAACGTCTAAAGTCCCTTTAACGTTGTGAGACTTAGGATTTAGACTTTGGATTTTGGACCTTGGACTTTGGACTTGAATAAGACCCCGACACTGCCGACCCCGACTTCCGCCTTCGGCGCACGCGCGCGCGTGTGGGACTGGCGGCGCGCGCTTTCACCGACGGGCCATGTGGGCGACGCCGTCTTCCGCGCCGCGCTGCTCGCGAGCGCGTTGCTGCTCGTGCTGTTCGTCGCGTCGATGCTGGCGGCGATGACTTCGATGGCGACGCTCTCGATGCGCGAGTTCGGCTGGGGATTCCTGACGAGCAGCCAGTGGAACCCTTTGCGGGGCCAGTTCGGCGCGTGGCCGTTCGTCTATGGCACGGTGATGTCGTCGTTGATCGCGCTCTTGATCAGCGTGCC
>JBOGOY010000229.1:0-6317 GCA_050748185.1 Pyrinomonadaceae bacterium | reverse complement strand
CTACTCGTACCGCAGCGCCTCGATGGTGACCAATCTAGCGGCCTTCCACGCGGGCCAGAGGCCGAAGATAATGCCGATGCCGACGCTGGCGGCAAATCCCGCGACCGGCGCCCAGATGGGCACATAAGATGGCAGCAGCAGCCGCACCAAAAGCGTCAGCCCCCACCCGATCAATAACCCCACCAGACCGCCGAATCCGGTCAGCGTCATCGCCTCAATCAGGAATTGCCAGAGGATGTCGCGGCGGCGCGCCCCGATCGCTTTGCGGATGCCGATCTCTTTGGTCCGTTCGGTCACGCTGACCAGCATGATGTTCATCACGCCGATGCCGCCGACCATCAGGCCGACCGACGAGATGGCGACCATCGCGACGGCGATGCCGCCGGTGATTGCGCGGAATTGCGAGATGATCGAGTCGGCGGTGGCGACGCCGAAGTTGTTCGGCTTGCCGAAAGGCACCTGCCGGCGCACCCTCAGGAGGTCCGTGATCTGATCCTTCGCCTCTTCGATCAGGCCGGGCTTTGCCACCGCGAGGATGAACAGGTCTTCGGCGTCCGGCTTCAGTTTGTGCGCGACGTTGAACGGAACGAAGATGCCGTTGTTGAGATCGTCGCTGCCGCCTCCGCCGCCGAACAACTGCTCGCGCATCTCCAGCACGCCGATCACGCGAAACTCTTCCCCGCCGATGCCGATCGTCTGGCCCACGGGCGAGCCGTAGGGGAAGAAGTCCTGCGCCACCCGGCCGCGGATGACACAGACGTTCTGGTTCGTCTCGTTCTCGAAACTCGTGAAGAAGCGTCCCTCGGTCAACACCTCCTGCCCCGAGCGCATGTAATCGGGGAGCGTGCCTTCGAGGCGGACGGCCTCGGAAGTCTTGCCCTTGGTCGAGACTTTCAGCTTCTGGCCGAAGTAGCTGTTGCTGATGTCGAGGAAGGGAACCGACAGATCGACGGTCGGCAACTGCGCGATTGCCAGCGCGTCTTCATAGGTGAGGTGCTTACGCATCCGCTCTTCGCGTGACATCCGGCCGATGTGGATGCCGGGCTCGAACTTGTAGAGGAAGATCGAGCGCGTCCCGAACGACTCGATCTCCTTGCGGACCTTCATGTCGATGCCGCTGATGAGCGAAGAGATGAGCATCACCGTGATGACGCCGATCATCACGCCGAACACCGTCAGGAACGAGCGCAGCTTGTTCGCCCTGAGCGTGTCAAGCGCCATCAGGAGGTTTTCGTAGATGTCGCTGCGAAGAATTTTCATAACAGTTTTCAGTTTTCAGTTTTCAGTTTTCAGCCCTGTTCTTACTGAAAACCGAAAACTGAAAACTGGTTACTTATTCAGCTCTGAGCGCTTCGATCGGATCGAGCCGGGCGGCTTTCCACGCGGGGAAGATGCCGGCCAGCACGCCGATGAGGCCGGTGAATGTGATGGCGATGACGACCGCGCCGAGCGAGAGTTGCGTCGGGAAGACGAGGGCGGTCAGGACGACGCCGATGATCCACGCGAGGAAGACGCCGGTCGCGCCGCCGAAGGCCGTCAACGTCACCGATTCGACGAGGAACTGTTTGAGGATATCGCCGCGGCGCGCCCCGATGGCCTTGCGGACGCCGATCTCTTTGGTCCGCTCGGTGACGCTGACGAGCATGATGTTCATCACGACGATCCCGCCGATGACCAGCGCGATGCCGGGCACCACGATGGCGACCATGAAGATGGTGCCGAAAATGCGATCGCGAAAGCCGGTGATCGCGTCCGGGGTGACGACGCCGAAATTGTCTTTTTCGCCGGTGGGGATGCGGCGGCGGATCCGCATCAACTGGCGCGCTTCCTCGACGGCGTCGCTGAATTGATCGTCGCGCTTCGAGGTGCCGAGGAAATAGAGTGAGCGCCAGCGCGTCAGGCCGCCGTAGTTCTTCGCGTAAGTCCTCAGCGGCAGCGTGATGAACATGTCCTGCGGCATCCCGAAGACCGTGCCCTTCGCGGTCATCACGCCGATCACGCGGTAGGGCAACCCGTTGATCGTGATCTCCTCGCCAACGGCCGCGCGCGTGGGAAAGAGTTTCTGGGCTACGTCCCAGCCGATGAAGGCGACGCGGGCCGCGTTTTCGTTTTCGGTCTCGGAGAAGTAGCGGCCGTCGGCCACGTCGATCTTCTCGATCTCGGCGACGATCGGCGTCGCCCCATCGACGGTCACTTCTTCGAGCACTTCCGCGCCGCGCTTGATCTCCGAGCGGGAGGGCCGAGCTTTCGCCCCGAGTTTGTCGGTGAGCGTGGCGCGCGCCTTCAGGTATTCCAGATCGAGCAGCGTCAAATCTTTGTTGCGGCGCTGCGCGGCGGCGATCGAGTCGGTGTCCTGCCAGTCCTCGAAGCTGAAACGCTGGATGGTGTACGACTTGGCGCCGATGCCGGCGATCTTCTCGTCCACATAGGTGTTGAAGCCTTGAATCAGCGAATAGACGACGCCGACCGCCGTCACGCCGACGATCATCCCGAGCAACGTCAGGGTCGAGCGCAGCTTGTGCGCCCAGACGGTCGCGAGCGCCAATTTGAGAGTCTCGAATAGTTTCACGGCTCGGTTATTACGCGGCGACCCGAGAGTTTGTTGCAGGGGCCAACCACAATTCAGAAAGAATACCTGACCGGGCAATAAGGCAGGAACTTGTGGAGGCCCGCCTCGAAGCGCGCCAATTCACGGCGTCGCATCGGGTAGTCGTACACCAGTGTGTCCGGCGCGGTCTTCTTCGGCACTTGTAGGTCCGGAGCCCAGAGGAATTCTTCGCCCTTCGGATTCCACTTCAGGTTGAGTTCGTGCAGCGCCTCCGAGTGGGTCAGGAAGAAGACCTCGCACTGGAGTTGCGCCTTCGCTGCCGGGGTCAGCGTGTCATCGATCTCGCGCCACAACTCGGCCCACTCGCGCCGCCACTCGTCGCCGCCGTGAATGATGATCGGCGAAAAATTAAAATGCACTTCGTAGCCGGCCTCGACCAACCGATTGACCGAAGCGACGCGCTCGGAGACGGGACTGGTGCCGATGTCCACGTAGCGCGCGAGCTTTTGCGGCAGCACGGAATAGCGAATGCGCGTCTTGCGTTGCGGGTCGAGCCGCAGCCAGTAATCGTCGTTAACGGTCTTGGTGGCGAAAGTCGCTTTAGCGTGCGGCATCTTCGAGAATTCACTGACGAGGTGAGCGGGATTGTCGCACACCAAGGCGTCGAGCGAGAGGTCGGCGTTACAGCCGATGTCGTAGGTCCAGAACTCTGGATCGCATTGGTCCGGGTCGAGCTTCGGCCCGAGCTTCGCGCTGTGGCGGCGGATCGAGTCGGCGATCTGCTCGATGTTGACGAAGATGGTTACGGGGTTCGAGCCGCCTTTGCGCCGCGCGACGTAGCAATACTGACAACTGCTGAGGCAGCCGTTTGACGAAGAGGCCGCGATGAAATTGGCCGAGCGCCCGTTCAGGGTGTGGCGCAAAGATGATTTAACGCCGAGCACCAGCGACTCGCGCTTGGTCCGCATCCAGTCGGCCGGGTCGGCCCCGAATAACTCTTCGATCTGCCAGTGCGATTTGACCGGCCGAACTTCCGCCGCGGGGAAGCGACGAAGCACCGAGTCGGCGTTGCGCCGCCAGAGCGGATCGGTGTCGATCGTCTCTTGCACGTAAATTTTTTTGAAGTCTAATTTCAATTTAAGCTCCCGTCTTTAGACGGGTTGCGGGCTTTTTACGTTCGCCCGCGGCCGGCTTGCTTTCGTACTTTGTGCGGTGTTGGTGTGTGAGTTCGACGTAAACGGGATCGGCCCGCGCGAGGTCCAGCTTCGCTTTGAAAATCTTCGCCGATTCGAGCTTCTCATAATCTCGATCAAAGGGCGCGACCTCGCGGCCCCACGCCCCGCTCTGCCCCTTGCGCTCTTCGGGCACGGGGCCGACGTACTTCTGACCGGTGCGGTGGTTGAAGTAGCGCAACGAGCGGGTCCAGCCCATCTGCAAAAACTTGCGCGCCATGTCCATCCCGACAAAGTCGCCGCCGGCCTTGTAGGCTTGAAACAGTTCGTAGATTTTGTCGGCCGAAGCGCGGGCCACCTCGGGCGTCTTGAAGCGCCAGTGAGGCAGGATTTCGCCCTTGTAAGGCTCGGCCAGCAAGACGCCCTGCTCGCCCTTGCCGATGCGGTAAAGTTCGGGGTGAGCGCGAAAGTCAACGCCGCGATACTTGGAACTATAGTCGGAACTCATAAGTTCTCCCGCGCCAACTTGTCGCCGGACGCGCGGGCAACAGTATCGCCTCCGGATGTCGCAAAACGTTTCCGGCCGCCATGTGAAATTCCGGGACCAGCGACGCAGCAAGAGACAGGTGTTCCGACTGTGAACTCACACGACACCCGCCCGCGGCCAATCACGTTGGCGTCTGTTCGCCGCGGATGTTTATCTGAGACGACTTTGAAGGCGGGACGACAGCGTGTTCGTTCGTCACGGCATCGAAATGAATTCGCGAATCCTTTCGGCCAAGCTGGTGCGCGACGATGGCAAGCTGGAGAAACAAGTGTCATGCTGACGCAAATCCGACTCGAAATCTACAAGCTCGTCCGCGCGAAGAGCTTTTACCTCTCGTTCGCGGCGCTGCTCGGGTTCGTCGCGCTGATGCTGTGGGGGTTCTACTCCTACGTCGAGCGCAAGTCCGGCGGGCAGGCGGTCGAACAGTTCCGGTACACTTACGAGTCGAAGAGCTATTTCAACGGGCTGACGTTCGCGCTCTACTCGGTGCTCTTCTCGTTCAGCCTGCTGATCCCGATCTTCGTCGCGATGACGGCGGGCAGCAGCGTCGCGGGCGAGGCGCGCGCCGGGACGCTGAGGATGATCTGCGTGCGGCCCGTCTCGCGCGTCTCGATCTTCTTCGCCAAGTTTCTGGTGGTGGCGCTGCACGCCTATCTGCTGATGGCGTTCTTCATCGGCGTCAATTTATTGGTCGGGCTGGTGTTCGTCGGGTGGGGCAACATCGAGCTTTATCCGGGGCCGCTCAACCTCGTGGACGAGCCGGGGAAGATTCTGGTTGACGATGCGTTGTGGCGGTTCCTGTACGCCAGCTTTTCGGGGACGTGGGCGCTGTTGGTGATCGCCGCGATCGCGATGTTCTTTTCGGTCGTCTACGAGTCGCCGGCGATGGCGATCGTCATCACGCTGGCGATCTACCTGACGCTCTACATCATCGGCCGGGTCGAATTCTTCGAGCACCTGCGCCCCTACTTTTTTACGACCGACATGGACTTCTGGCGCGACGTGTTCAAGCCGGTCATCCCGTGGCGCAGTTTCTACCACTACGGCAGCATCTGCGGCATCTACACTTTCGGCATTCTGCTCGCCGCCGCGCTGATCTTCGACCGAAAGGACATCACGAGCTAAAGATGTGGTTGAAACTCCTGTTGGGCGCTCTGACGCTGTTGATGATCGCCGGCGCGATTTACTTCGAGCCGGCGCGTGACCGCTCGCTGCTCGGGGTGAAACAAGGGGCGAGCGACGGGGCGCGCCTGAAGGTGTTGACATGGAACGTCGGCTACGCCGCGCTCGAAGACGACACGCGCGCGCACACGAAAGACCTCGCCGCCGTGGCCGAGACGATCCTAAGGCAAGACCCGGATGCGGTCGCGCTACAGGAGTTGACCGGCGCAGAGCAACTGCGCGCCCTGCTCGCGCGCCTCGGCGGGCGCTACCGCGGCCACGTCGCGCGGGACAACGATGCCGACCGCTTCGAGGCGGTGCTGGTGAAACAGCGTGATGCGCGCTTTGAAAACGTCCCGACTTTTGCGAGCGACGGGGCGGCCGCGACCTTCAGCTTGCGCGGCAAGGATTCGTCACACACGATTGTCTTCGTCAGCGCCCACGCCGACGCTTTCAACGCGGCGCGGCGCCGACGTTACACCGAAGAAATCATTGATTGGATAAGTTCGCCTACGGTAAAAGACGCGGTCGTGTTCGTCGCCGGCGACTTCAACTTCGAGATCGACTCGCGCAACGAGTCAAACCTCTACACGGACAGCCTCAAGCATGACAGCGAGGCTTACAACCTGCTGCTCCGCACTTTTCGCGACCTCGGCCGCGACGCCGGCGACACGGCGATCAACGAGCGACGCATCGACTACGTCTTCGGCCCGCCCGAGACGGCGCTCTTGCGCCGCGCCGAAGTGTTGCGCGGCGCGGCGGTCGGGCGCATGGACCACTGGCCGCTGGTCGTCGAAGTTGAGTTGTAATAAGACAGTGACTCATCTAATGGGCAAGAGCGATCATGAAGCTTGAAACCCGCTCGCGCCCGCTCGCGGCACTGCGTTCC
>JBOGOY010000228.1:0-6319 GCA_050748185.1 Pyrinomonadaceae bacterium | reverse complement strand
GTTGAAGAGCGCCGAGTTCGACGACTTCCCGAACGTCTTCGATCTCTCGACCGGCATCGACATCGGCCCGAGCAGCAACCTGCCGCAAGGCGTGCCGGTGGACAACTTCTACCAACTGTTCGACACGCTCAACTACACACGGGGCGCGCACACCTTCAAGTTCGGCGGCGAGGTGCAGCGCCTTATCCTGAGAGATCGCTTTCTGCCGCGCGCCCGCGGTGATTACATCTACGCCAATTTCGACGAATTGATCAGGGACGCGGCCCCCACCTTCAGAAATCTGCGCGGCGCCGGCAGCGCCAGTTTCGTCGGCAACCAGTGGGCTTACGCCGCCTTCGCGCAGGACGATTGGAAAGTCACACCGAATCTGACGCTCAACCTTGGCCTCCGCTACGAGTACCAGACGCTGCCGCGCGACGCCGCGCTGCAAGCCTTAAACTCGATTGCTGACGTTCCCGGCGTGATCGAGTTTGGCGTGCCGAAGACCGACAAGAATAACTTCGCTCCGCGCGTCGGGTTCGCCTATTCGCCGGACCTCGAAAGCGGCCTCGGCCGGTTCTTCTTCGGGACGCGCGGCCAGAGTTCGCTCCGCGCTAACTTCGCCCTCAGCTACTACTACAATTTCCAGAATCTGACGGTCCTTTCGCAAGCGCCACAGGTGCAGGCGGAATTGAACCTCGGGTCTTCCGGCATCGATCCGGCGCGCCCGTTCCTTGAAAACGGCGGACTGCCCAGCACGTTGCCCCCGGCGAACACGCCGGCCACGGCGCGGCGCATCACGCAGTCGCGCATCCCGGATCAAACCAATCCTTACTCGCTGGCGTGGACGCTTTCGTACCAACGCGAGTTGACGCCGACGATGGCCGTCGAGTTTCGCTACCTCGGCACACGCGGTCGCCGGCTGCCGATTCAAGTGCAACTCAACGCCGGCATCGCCCCCGCGAACCTCAACCTCCCAACGTTCTTTAGCCAGCCGGCCGGAGAGCAACTGGCCGGGTTGACGACCACGCTCGGCAGTTTGCTGGCCCAACGCCGACGCCGGCTGGCGAGCTTCGGCTTCAGCGGTAACGTCACGGAGTTTTCGCCCGTCGGCAATTCACAATACGACGCCGGCTCGGTGAGTTTGACCCGCCGGTTCAGCCGCGGGTTGGCGTTCACCTCCGCCTACACTTTCAGCAAGACGCTCGACGACTCGACCAACGAGTTGAACAGCAGCGCGGTCAATGCGCGCCGCGCGCAGGACACTTTCAATCTGCGCGACGAGCGCGGCTTGTCAGCGCTCGACATCCCGCACCGCTTCGCCGCGTCACTCGTCTACGACGTGTCGTTCTTCAACCGCAACGAGAACAGTTTTCTCAAAGCGGTCCTCGGCGGCTTCCAAGTCAGCGGCATCTTCTCGGCCCAGTCGGGGCAGCCGTTCACGCCCATCTCCGGCATCGACAGCAACCTTAACTCGGACGCGGCCGGCGACCGCACGATCTTCAATCCGAGTGGCGTCCCCGGCACGGGCAGTTCCGTGCGCGCGATTGACGCCAACGGTGCGACCGTCTCGCTCGGCTCGGCCGCGACCGTCGCCTACGTCGTCAACAACCCGAACGCGCAGTACATACAGGCGGGCAACGGAGCGCGCGCCAACGCCGGACGGAACACGCTCCGCAGTAACGGCTTTAACCGCGCCGACGCCGTGTTGCTCAAAAACATCAACTTGTTCGGCGAACGCTACCAACTTCAGTTGGGCGCGGAAATCTACGATCTGTTCAACCAGCGTCCCAACATTCTCGGCCTCGGCAACGCTCCGAATCTGAACAGCACGGGCGGGCTCGGCGGCACGGGCGGCTTGTCAGGCAACCCGACGTTCGCCAGCGTCGGCAGCGACCTCCAGTTCAATGACTACAGTCTCGGCAACTTCACCGGGCGCACCGTCCAACTGCGGGCCAAATTCATCTTCTGAAATTTCGTTGAGAGCAGCGACGCTTGAACGGGGAATCCAGCAATGGATTCCCCCTTTTCATCTCTACGCAATTCTGTAGGTGGGATGAACGAAGCCGGAAGCGCCTGTCTTGAAGACAGCCGCATCTTCAACGTCAACAGCACGACTTTCGGGCAGATCCCGCTCGGCAACATCTACCCGCCGCGCATCATGCAGTTCGCCGCTAGGTTCGAGTTCTGATGCTGAGCCTTCAGAGTAGTTAGTAGCCTGTAGGAAAGCCTTCCCATGTGGCCGGCGGAGCGATAGCTGCGGCTAACGACTGGCGAAGTAACTCCCTACTGGCTACTGACTACTGGCTACTGACTACTTCGGTTCATTAGAGAACGGTTTACCGGGCGCGCCGATGATCCGCGTTGCAGGTTTGACGCGGCTCCTGCCCGCTCGCGTAAGTCGTCCGACTTTTCAGTGGGCAGTCCGCGCGCGCGATCATGTCGGTGGAGGGATCAATCAGGATCGTCACGGTCGGCAGCGCGCGGCGCGGGGCGGCGTTTTCCGGCCGAGGTATCTGCCGCGCTGATTCCGCCGCGATGGCCGCTGACGATTCCGGCGGTGCCGGTTTGGCGCGTCTGCGCTCGTCGGCCGAACGCTTGTCGCCATGGCCCGCTTCGGCGGTAGCATTTTGCGAGTTCGGGCTTGACGGTAAAGCCGTGTCGGTCGCCCTCGTGAGCGGCACACTTTCACCAGACAGGTTCTGTGCTTGCGGAGCCGGCGTGGAGCGGGGGATGAGCAACACGGCCGAGACGCAGAAGATGATCGCGAAGATGATCGATGGGACCAAGACGCTCCGCCGATCGACGCGCTGGCCGCCGGCTTCGGGCGCATGGACATCCGTTCGCGTCGTAGTGTCCGAGTTGCCGGGGGGCGGCGGTGCTGGTCTATGCGTCGGCTCCTGTGTCGGCCCTTGCGACGGCCTCGGCCGCGGCGCTGAATTGCCGCTCTTGATCAAACGCTCGTAAGCCTCGTTGATCTCTTTCAACTTTTCCTGCGCCTTCAACTGGAAGCGCGGGTCGTGCGCGAACCGATCCGGGTGCCAGACCTTAGCCATGTCCCGGTAGGCCGCTTTCAATTCCTGCTCCGACACGTGTGGCTCGATGCCCAGCACTTCGCAGCACTTCTTCAGGTCTTCTCTCATTGGCGAGGTTTGTCAGGATAAAATTTCGGCCAGCCGCGACACGCTCTCGAATCGCTCCAGCAACTCGGACGGGGTCGGTACGGGTTGACCCGTGTAACGCGCCGCGGCCAACAGGCAGAGGATGAAGACGACGCCGGTCACGGCGGCCCGCAGCAGCGCGCGCCCCAAGACGCGCGTCGCGGTCAGGAGAAAACGGCGGATATGTTGTTGCAGCACAACTCGGCGTCCCCGGTGCAAAGCGACCGGGCCGTTCGGGAAAAAGTGTCTTCAGCGGTGAGGTTAAAGTGGGGCTTTAATCAAACGAAACCGCGATCTCAAAACTACCGGCCGCGGCGCGAGGTTGTCAACACCGAACTTTCAGGACGACGCGGGAGAGCCTGACGACTGACTGTCGCGCTGTCGGGCGGCGACGACGAAGCGGATCATGCGGTAGTTGATGTGTCCGGGCAGGGCGTCGCGTAACGGCTTGAGGCGTTCGTCGCCGTGTTGTGCGATGGCCGTTTCGACGAGCGCGCGATCCGTATCCGAGACGTGCGTGGCGAGATCGAACTCGCGCCCTGCGTGGATGCACTCGGCGAGGTGCGTCTCGACGGTCTGGACGGTCAGGCCGCGCTCACGGCTGATCTCTTCAATCGTCATCCCCGCACGGTAAAAGGCGTAAGTCTCGTCAACGGTGCTGACTTTCAGCCCCGCCGCCGCGGGCCTGCTGTTGCCGCCGCTGTGGTGGCGCGTCGTTGGCGCGGAACCGGCAGAGGTCGCGATGGGAAGCGCCAGCCTAACCTCTGTGCGCTCGCGCATCACTTCGCCGCCCGTGGTCGTGAGCGCGACCGTCGGGTAAGCCCCACCGCTGACGCGCAGGCAGCCGGCGGCGACGAGAGCGTCCACGTACATCAGTACCTCGTCCTGCGTCATGTCGGAGAGCAGGCCATAGGTCGAGAGTTGATCGAGGCCAGCCTGTTTAACTTTCGCGGAGGCCGAGCCGCGCAGCGTCGCGGCCAGCACGGCCTTGCCGAAACGTCCCTCCATGCGCGCCGCGCACGCGAGAACTTTGCGGACGCACAGCTTCTCGTCCGCGCTCAACTCGCGCGCCTCCGTCACGCTCAGCGTCTCGTTCGGCTCGTCCAGCGCATTTTCCGCCGACTCGCGCGCGCGTCGCCGCCGCGCCTGCTCGCCGAGTTCTTCGTCGAGTTCGAGGCCGAATGGCGTGTGCTCGCGGACGAAGCGGTCCAGTGTTGACGGAGGATCGAGTGGCGCGGTCCGTCCGCGCCGCGGGCTCGGCGCGCCGGCCTCTTCGACCTCGGACAGTGACGCCTCATTGGTCCCCTTGCGGCAGTTGCCGCACGAGCCGCAGTTGGCGTCGCGCTGGCGGTCGCCGAAGTAGTTGAGGATGAAGGCGCGGTAGCAGTCTTCCGTGTAGCAGAAGTTGATCACTTCGCGCAGCTTGCGTTGTTCGAGCGCGGCGCGGCGGGCTAAGTCCTGCGGGCGGAGCCGCAACTGGCGGGCAGGCGTTTCGTCGAGCATCAGGACGCCGCGGGTGCGCCGCGCCGGTTGATACGAAATGACGCCCGCGGCGGCGAGCGACGCGAGGGCGCGGCGCGCCGGTTCGAGTTCGAGGCCAAGCGTGGCGGCGAAATCTGCGGCGTCTAATTCAGTGTCGGACCGCTGGCCGAGATTGTAGCCGCCGAGCAGCGCGAAGAGCGCCTGCTTGTCGCGTTGGCTGCGGCCGGCCCCCACCGACTCGCGCGCGGCCTGTGGACTCAAGAGCAGGCGCACCGCCGCGCGATTCTCGCCGGCCGCGCCGCGCTCGACGTGACCGGCCTTCTCCAGAATGATCAGCGCCGACTGGACGGCCATCTCGTTGCGGACCGAGGCGCGCGCCGCGATCTCGCGCGTCGAAAGCTCGATGCGGCGCTGGCCCGTCCCGGCGAGCGCCGCATACACTTTGGCGATCAGATCGGGTTGCGGGTAAGAGCCTTCGATGAAATAGTCCTGCGTGCGCTTGTCCGCATAGTTGAAGAGCAGCAGGCAGGTCGAGGGCAGCCCGTCGCGCCCCGCCCGGCCTATTTCCTGATAGTAGGCTTCGACCGAGCCGGGCATCTGGTAATGAGCGACGAAGCGGATGTCGGGCTTGTCGATGCCCATCCCGAAGGCGTTGGTCGCGACGATCGCTTTCAACTCGCCCGCCATGAAGCGATCCTGATTCTCCCGGCGTTCGCGCGGGCCGAGTTTGCCGTGGTAACGCTCGACCATGACACCAGCGGCTTGCACAGACTCGGTCACGGCCTCGACCGTTTTGACCGTCGCGGCGTAGACGATGCTGGTCCCCTCGATCTCGGCAAGCAGCCGCGCGAGGTGCTGGCGCTTTTCCAGATCGTTCGTCACGTGGACGACCTCGTAACGCAGGTTGGGCCGGAAGACGCCGGTGTTAAGGACGTTCATCCGGGGCCGGCCGAGTTGCCGCTTGATGTCGGCGATCACTTCGGGAGTCGCGGTCGCGGTCAGCGCCAGCACGAGCGGCGACCCGAGCGTTTCAATCGCCCCGCGCAAGGACAAGAATGCTGGCCTGAAATCGTGGCCCCATTCGGAAATGCAATGAGCCTCGTCGATCACGACGAAGTCGATCTTCGTGCCGCGCAGAGTTTCGAGAAAGCTGGGATCGGTCAAACGCTCGGGCGTAGTAAAAACGAAATCGCGCTCGCGCTGCTCGATCTGCTCGATGGCCTCGGACTGCTCGCGCGCGGGAAGGGCGCTATTGAGTTGCGAAGCCTCGATGCCCCGCTCGCCGAGTTTGTCCACCTGATCCTTCATCAAAGAGATGAGCGGCGACACGATCACGGTCGTGCCTTCCAGATACAGCGCCGGCAACTGGTAACACAGCGACTTGCCCGCGCCCGTCGGCATGATCGCGAGCGTGTCGTGCCCGGCCAGCACCGAGCGGATCACGTCTTCCTGTCCGGGGCGCAGGTTTCTAAAGCCGAACGTTTCGCGCATCGTGCCCTTGAGGCTGGTGAGCTTTCCGGTGACGCCGGCCGTTGCGTACTTGGACATCTTAAGAGTTTCCTTCGACGAGGTGTTTGGTCGAGCCGCCGCGCGGTGTGTCATGCACGGCCCGGACAACATAAGGCGGCGGCTTTACGATTCGGACACGGCGTTGGTGGGAAACTATGTAGGAAGGGGCGGTTTCAATGCGCCGCCGT
>JBOGOY010000227.1:0-6332 GCA_050748185.1 Pyrinomonadaceae bacterium | reverse complement strand
TGAGGTGTGTCAAGCTTGCCGCCCGCCTTGTGGTGGTGGCCGTGGTACGTTAGGGCATTCATGTATGAAATTATCTGGATGGTGCGATTGTAATAATCATCGTCCGGGGTTGTGGGCCGACTGTACTATGCGTCAGTTCCCGCTGTAAAGTTACCCCGGAGGCAGCAACCGACTCCCCGGCATTTCAACTACACAGCATTCTCGATGAACTTTCATTCGCCAGTCAGTCCGCGCCGGGTTGCGCCCTTCGCGGCGCTCGTTTTGCTAGTCGGCCTCACCCTTGCCGGCGGTTCACGCGCCGGCGCTCAACAGCAGCAGCCGCCCCCCCCGGCCGCAGCGCCATCGCCGTCGCCCGCACGCACCGGCCGCTCGTACAGCATCGCCGAGCCGCCGAAGTCGCCTCCGCCCACCGCACCTCAAGCACAGTCGCCCGTCACTTTCACGGACGCCACGGCGCAGACGAGCATCAACTTCCGGCACGCCGCTTCGCCCACGTCGCAGAAGTATCTGATGGAGACGATGGGGGCCGGAGTGGCCCTGTTCGATTACGACAACGACGGGCGGCTCGACCTTTACTTCACCAACGGCGCGCGGATCGAAGACCCGATGCCGAAGGGCGCAGTGCCGGACAAACGCGATCAGCGCTATTGGAACCGGCTCTACCGTCAAAAGGCAGACGGCACGTTTGAAGACGCGACCGAGCGCGCGGGGCTCAAAGGCGAAGGCTACTCGATGGGCGCGGCCGCGGGCGATTACGATAACGACGGCTTCACGGACTTGTACGTTACGGCCTACGGCGGCGCGATTCTGTACCGCAATCGTGGCGACGGGACGTTCGAGGATACGACGCGGAAAGCGGGTGCGTTCGCGCCGGGCTGGCCGACGAGCGCGGGCTGGCTCGACTACGACCGCGACGGCCGGCTCGATCTGTTCGTCGTCCGCTACATGGACTGGGATTTCGAGCGCGGCGCGTTAGTGTGCGGCGAGCCGCGCCCCGGCTACCGCGCTTATTGCCATCCCGACAATTTCACAGGCGCGTCGAATATCCTCTTCCGCCAGAAACCGGACGGGACGTTTGAGGACGTCACGAAACAGGCGGGCATCAACGACCCGGAAGGCAAAGGTTTAGGCTGCGCCTTCGCTGACTTTGACGGTGACGGGTGGACGGACATCTTCGTCGCCAACGATAGCGTCCGCCAGCAACTCTTCCGCGGCAAAGGCGACGGCACGTTTGAAGACATCGCGCTCATCTCGGGCACAGGCTACGACGAGAACGGTAAGACTTTCGCCGGCATGGGCGTGGACGCGGCCGACTTCGACAACGACGGCCACCCGGACGTCTTTCTCACCGCGCTCTCGAACGAAACTTATCCGCTCTATCGCAACAACGGGGACCAGTCGTTCACCTACGTCACGCAGACTTCGGGCGTCGCGCAGATCACGCTGCTCTACTCAGGCTGGGGCACGCGCTTCGCCGACTTCGATAACGACGGCCGGCGCGACCTCTTCGTCGCGCAGAGCCACGTCCTCGACACCATCGAAAAGACGACCACTTACCTCAAGTACAAACAGTCGCCGCTCCTGATGCGTAACGCCGGCCCGTTCAAAGGCCGCTGGACGTTCCAGAACGTCTCGGCCTCGGCCGGCCCGGCATTCCAGAAGCCGCTCGCCGCGCGCGGGCTCGCCACCGGCGATCTCGACAGCGATGGCGACACGGATCTCGTCATCGCCCAGACCGATGGCCCGCCGCTCATCCTGCGAAACGATGGGACTAAAAATCGCTGGCTCGGCCTCTCGCTTCAGGGAACCAAGTCGCACCGCGGCGCGGCGGGCGCGCGCGTCGTCGTCACCGACGCAACCGGCCGCCGGCAGACTTTCGACGTGACGAATGCGGGCAGCTATCTTTCTTCTCATGATCCGCGACTGATCGTCGGACTTGGCGCGGCGACGAGTGTCGCGTCCGTCGAAATTCGCTGGCCGGGCGGGCAGAAACAGACCATGACGGGCGTGGCAATCGATCGATACGTTAACGTCAAAGAGCCCTGAGCGGTCTGGTTTCCGGCGGACGCTCGGACGCTCCGAAGCCCTTCGGTTTTGCGGCTGCATTACCAGACGATCTCACCTCCCAAGCTTTGACACGCAACTGACCGGATCGTATGTTGGCGCTTCGCCGGTTCACGGATACTTCCAATTTTTTCCAGTGCACGAAAGTAAACAGATGTCTCAAGCAGTCTCTTCGCGCGGGCGTGTAAACGCCGCGCTTTCTTCATTCGCACTCTTCTTAACTCTTGCCTTGAGCGCCCACGCGCAGACGCCGCCGCAGGCCACGCCGCAGCCGCAGGGCATGGGCGGAGTGACGACGGGTGAGGCACGCACCTACACGACGCGCCGCACCGTCAACGTCACCGACGCGAAAGCGCCGGTCGTCTATGAAGACGTAACGGTCAGAACCGCCCTCGCCAATTTCAGGCACAAGGCCGGCAGCGCGGCGAAAGATTACATCGTGGACACACCGGCCGGCGGCGTCGCCATTTTCGATTACGACGGCGACGGGCGGCCCGACGTTTACCTATTGAACGGTTCGACCTTCGCCGCGTTGGAGGGCAAAGAGCGCGCCCCGCGCGCCGCGCTCTACCGCAACCTCGGCAACTGGAAGTTTGAAGACGTGACGGACAAGGCGGGCGTGGCGAACGAGCGCTGGGGCTTCGGCGTCGCGGTTGGCGACTACGACAACGACGGCGACGCGGACCTGTACGTCGCCAACTTCGGCGTGTCGCGCCTCTACCGCAACAACGGCGACGGGACGACGTTTACCGACGTGGCCGAAACACTCGGCGTCGCGCGCAAGGGTTGGAGCACCGGCCCGACGTGGGGCGACTATGACCGCGACGGCCGGCTCGATCTGTTCGTGCCCGGCTACGTCGAGTTCGACCTGAAGAAACTGCCGCCGAACCCGGCGGACGCGGGCAAGCCCGGACAGGTGGCGCAGAACTTCTGCCAGTTTCGCGGCACACCCGTGATGTGCGGCCCACGTGGCCTCAAAGGCGAAACCGACACGCTCTACCGCCAGAAACCGGACGGCACGTTCGAGGACGCAAGCCGCAAGGCAGGCGTCACGGACGAAGGCAGCTACTACGGCTTCTCTTCCGCCTTCGTCCACGCCAACGAGGACGAGTTGCTCGATCTGCTCGTCGTCAACGACTCGACGCCGAAGCAGCTTTACCTTAATAAAGGCGATGGCACGTTCGAGGAAGTGGGATACCAGTCAGGTGTCGCGCTGAACGAGAACGGGCGCGAGCAGGCGGGGATGGGCTTAGGCGTCGGCGACTATAACAACGACGGGATGGTGGATTTTTACGTCACCAACTTCTCGGACGACTCGAACACGCTCTACCGCAACGACGGCGAGGGCAACTTCACCGACGTCACCTTCCAGTCAGGCCACGGCGAGACGACCATTCCCTTCCTCGGCTGGGGCGCGACCTTCCTCGACTTTGATAACGACGGCTGGAAGGACGTGTTCGTCGCCAACGGCCACGTCTATCCGGCGGTCGATCAGCACCAGTGGGGGACCAGTTGGGCGCAGCAACCGCTCCTCTTCCGCAACGTCCCGAACGCGCGCAACTCGCAGGAGGCCGCCGACCGTGTTTTCGAGCGCGTGGGAGCAGCGCCGGGCAGCGGGCTCGCCGGCGCGTGGCCCGCGCGCGGCCTCGCCACGGGCGACCTCGACGGCGACGGACGACTCGACGCCGTGCTCAACAACATCGACACGGCCCCGGTCGTGCTCCGCAACGTCACCGACACGAAGCATCACTGGCTGATCTTGCGCCTCTCCGGCGACCCCGCGAAGAAGAGCCCGAAGGACGCCACCGGCGCGCTCGTCTACGTCACCAACGGCCAGACGCGCCAGCGCCTCGACTGCTTCAGCGGCGCGGGCTACGCCTCGCAGAACGACCCACGGCTCCACGTCGGCCTCGGCGCGGCGACGAAAATTGACCGGCTCGAAGTGAAGTGGCCCGGCGGCGCGACCGAAGTCTTTACCGTGCCGGGCGTGGACCGCGTCGTGACGCTGACAGAGGGAAAAGGAAGTAAGTGATGAATGCGAAATGATGAATGATGAATAGAAGACAGCTTGCCTTTCATTCATCATTCATCATTTCGCATTCATCACTTTTTCAGTTGGCGTGATAGATCCGCTGGACGACGACGAGGATCGCCTCTTCGGCGAGCGCTTCGGAGGCGGCTTGTTTGAGTTGGTCGGCGTAAGAGGCGACGCACTCGAAGTTGTCTGAGAAGTCGAAGGCGGTGTCGGCATAGACGAGGTTGACGCGCTCGCGCGTCTTGAGATTGCCACGCGCGTAGCTGCCTTCGATGCCGCGGATCACGGTGCAGCCACCGAAGGTGTAGGTGAACTCCTCTTCTAGCGACTCCAGCATCCGGCGGTAGTTTGAGATCGCGAGGTCCGGGACGTAGACCTCAATCCTCGCTCGTTCTGACAGCGGCAACGAAACGCTCCTTCCGGTCCTTGAACTCCCGCATCCGCCTGAGCGACTGCTCCCCGTGAAATTCCGGGCACGTCGGCGAGGGTTCTTCGTTGATGTCGTCCGCGACTTGCACACTGCCATTCGTCGCTTCGTGTTCTACGGTTGTTTTCACGGCAACTTTCACTCAGCCGCTCCCCGAAAGATTTACGAGCCGAGCGTTAAGCCGCTTGGATCGAGGCGAACTTGCGCGCCAGCACGAGGCTGATAGCGCCGGTCAGCGTCGGCTGATCGCCGAGGATCGACGGCACGATGTGTGCCGACGGCAGCCCGCGGCGGATGCTGCGCTGAATTGTCTCGTTAAGAGCGCCCTCGACGAGCGACCACGCGCGCGCGATGGGGCCACCGACAACCACCGTCTCGGGACTGAGTCCGACGATTAAGTTTGAAATACCGATGCCCAGATAATGCGCCGTCTCCTCCAAAGCGTCAACCGCCGCGCGCTCGCCCGCCAGCGCGCGATCGACCACCTGACCGAGGTCGGGCGCGCCCTTCCCGTCACGCTGCCCCGCGCGCCCGAGGTAGCGGGCCACCGCCGCGCGCCCCGAGGCGAACGCCTCCCAGCAGTCGCGGTTGCCGCACGAACAGGCGACGGGCGCGTCCGTCCCCGCGCCGACGATCATGTGGCCGAACTCGCCCGCCGCGCTCCGTTCCCCGCGATAGATCTGCCCGTCGAAGACGATCCCCGTACCGACGCCCTCGGCCACCAGCACCATGATGAAATCGCGCGCCTCGGAGACTTCGGGGCGACCGAACCAGAGCGCCGCCAGCGCCGCCGCGTTCGCGTCGTTGTCGATGGTCACGTCGAGCCCGGTGGCCCGCGCGATCTCCCGCGCCACCGGCCAGTCGCGCCACTTGAAATAAGGGATGTAAATGGCGCGCCCGCTTTCCGGATCGACCAATCCCGGCAGGCTGACGCCGACGCCCTCGACCTCGATTTGCCCGGCCCGGCCCGCAAACTTTTTCACGGCCGCGGCGATCCCGCGGACCAACTTCTCGCGATCGACGCCGGTCGGCAGTTCTTCGCGCTCGTGAATGCGCCCGGCCAGATCGCTCCGCGCCACGGTGGTCCCCGCCGGGGTGATGTCCACACCGATCGCCATCGCCCCGGCCGCGCGCAGGCGCAACAAGGTCGGGCGGCGGCCGCCCGTGGACTCGCCTTCGCCGACCTCCTCGATCAGGCCGAGGGTCTTTAGATCTTCGACGATAGTGGAGATGGTCGAGCGTTGCAGATCGGTTTCGCGCGCGATCTCGGCGCGCGAAATCGGTTCGCGGTCGCGCACGTAGTTGAGCACGATCTGGCGGTTGATGTCCCGGATCGTGCTGGCGCGTGCGGCCTGAGCCTTCTTCAAGTCGATTCTACGCATCGAGACTGCTGCTCCGGGTGGTGTTTGACACGCGCGCTCTGAAGGCGCGTCGGGGGCAAGCGTTCGGGGGAGTTTGTTGTCTTCCCGAAGCAAGTGTCCGTTGTAGATGGTTTGCGCGTCCCGCGTCAACTTTTTTTTGCAACCCCCCGTCAACGTTGACTATTTACAGCCGCCCGCAAAAGAGGTTATTAACTGCGGCGCATGAAAACGGCGGACGTGGTCATCATCGGCGGCGGCATCGTCGGCGCGAGCGTGGCGTATCACCTCGCGGCGGCGGGGTGCCGCGAGGTGTTAGTCTTGGAGCGCGGAGAGCGGCTCGGGCTCGGTTCGACGGGCCAAGCGACGGGCGGCGTGCGCGCGCAATTCGCGACCGAGATCAACGTCCTGATGTCGCGCTATTCGATCGATTTTTTTGCGCGCTTTG
>JBOGOY010000226.1:0-6341 GCA_050748185.1 Pyrinomonadaceae bacterium | reverse complement strand
GGCCCAGCCTCACCGCATATCAGGCAGCAGAGCCGCCAAGAGCATTCGTCTGGATTAGCAGCCAAACGAAACATGAGCCACTTTCAATCAACTGTCAATTGACTCGAACTCGGGCTGGCACTTAAACTCTCTGGTGCAACCGGGTGTCCCGACCCCGCTTCTAAGCTCACTGGAATCAACTTGAACGGGACTTCGCGAAAGGTTTTCACAGGCCGAATATTATGAACGAATCAGCCAGCCAACCGGAAAAAAGAAATCTGCTGCCGCTCATCGTGCTGGGCGTCATCGTCGCGGTCGCGATTGGGTATTTTGTCGGGATCGTTCCGCAGGGCTTCGTGCTCTTCGTCCTGTCCCTCGTTTTCATCCTCGGCACGGCGGTCGTCCTGCACGAGTTCGGCCATTTCATCGTCGCCAAAATGTTCAAGATGCGCGTCGAGACTTTCTCGGTCGGCTTCGGCCCGCGCGTCTTCGGCAAGCGCTGGGGCACGACTGATTACCGCCTGAGCCTGATCCCGCTCGGCGGTTACGTCAAACTCGGCGGCGACGAGTCGAACGCGGCCGTCGAGGGCGAGGGCGTGTCAGACATCCCCGACCACGAGCGTTTCGACCTGCGCCCGGGCTGGCAGAAGTTTCTCGTGATGGTGGCCGGACCCGTGATGAACATTTTGACGGCGGTCGCCGTGATCTGGGTGGGCGCGCTGATGCACGGCGTCCCGGCCCCGATCGTCTCGCCGGTGGTCGAAGGGGTCGCGCCGGGCGGATCCGCGGAGAGTGCGGGTCTGCGCGTCGGCGACCGCATCGTGCAATTCAACGGCGTGGACAACCCGACGTGGGAGCGCATTCGCAACGACGCGCTGTTATCGCCCGAAAAGCCGCTGCCGGCGGTCGTCGAGCGCGGCGGCCAGCGCGTCAATCTGTCGGTCACGCCACTCAAGCGCACCGAGAACAACGAAACTTACGGCACCATCGATTTCAGCCCGCTCCCGATCCTTATCAGCAACGTGGCTCAGGATTCGGCCGCTGACGAAGCCGGCTTGCGCGCCAACGATCGCTTGGTCGCCATCGACGACAAACCGATGTGGGACGACGGCGAGGCACGAAGTTACATCGCTGCGTCTGCCGGCAAACCGATGAAGATCACGATCGAGCGTAACGGCGCGCGGCAGGATTTGACCGCCAGCACGCGCAAGCAATCTGACGGCTCTGAGCGGATCGGCATCGGCTTCGGTTCGCTGACGCCGCTGAAGGATGTCGGCCCGGTGGAAGCGCTCGGCTTTGCCGTGCACCGCAACCTCGAAATGCTGCGGATGACGGGTCAGGCGATCGGGCAAATCTTCGCCGGCGAACGCTCGCCGAGTGAATCGTTTTCGGGGCCGATCGGCATCGGCCGCGCGGCGGCCACGGCCGCCAGCGAAGCCGGCTGGGCTGGCGTCTTCGGGATGCTCGGCTTTCTCAGTCTGAACCTCGGCGTCGTCAACCTGCTGCCGATCCCGGTGCTCGACGGCGGCGCGATCTTCCTGCTGCTGGTCGAAGCCATCCTCGGTTGGATCGGTCTGTCGCTGACGATGCGGATGCGCGAACGCATCCAGCAAGTCGGTTTCGTCATGCTGCTCCTGCTGATGGGCTTTGTCATCACGAACGACCTCGTCAAAGAAGCTTCCAACTGGCGCAACAGTGGGCAGGAGAGGCCCGCCGCTACCGCACCTACAAAATAGGTGTCGGGTGTCAGGTGTCAGGGGGCAGAGCTTGACACCTTTCTGACACCCGACACCTGATACCCGTATTCATGAGACAAACCAGAGCCATCAAGGTCCGGGGTGTGCAGATTGGCGGCGGCGCGCCGGTCGTCGTGCAGTCGATGACGAAGACCGACACGGTGGACGCTGGGGCCACGGTCGCGCAGATCGAAGAGATGATGCGCGCCGGCTGCGAGATCGTCCGCGTCGCCGTCCCCGACAAGGAAGCAGCCGTCGCGCTCAAAGAAATCAGACAGCGCGTGCCCGACGTGCCGCTCGTCGCAGACATCCATTTCCACTACAAACTGGCCCTGTTGGCGCTCGACGCGGGTATCGACAAACTACGCTTGAACCCCGGCAACATCGGAGCGCACGAGCGCGTGCGCGAGGTGACGCGCGCTGCTGCCGCGCAGGGCGTCCCCATTCGCATCGGCGTCAACGGCGGCTCGCTCGAAAAAGATTTGCTGGCCCGCTACGGCACCGCGACGCCCGAGGCGATGGTCGAATCGGCGCTGCGCCACATACGCATCCTCGAAGACCTGAACTTTTTCGACATCGTCGTCTCGCTCAAGGCTTCCGACGTACACCGCACGGTCGCGGCCTACCGGCTGCTGGCCGAGCAGGTTGACTACCCGCTGCACCTCGGCGTGACCGAAGCAGGCACGGCTTTCAGCGGCTCGATCAAGTCGGCCATCGGCCTCGGCATCCTGATGCACGAAGGCATCGGCGATACGATCCGCGTCTCGCTCGCGGCCGAGCCGCAAGAGGAAGTGCGCGTCGCTTGGGAGATTTTAAGGTCGCTCGATTTGCGGAAGCGCGGCGTGACGGTCGTGGCCTGCCCGACCTGCGGGCGTCTGGATGTGGATAACTTCGTCGAGATCGTCACGGAGATCGAGCGCCGACTGTCGCACGTCTCGGAGCCGCTGCACCTCTCGATCATGGGCTGCGCGGTCAACGGGCCGGGCGAGGCTCACGACTCAGACCTCGGCGTCACCTTCGGCCGCGGCGTCGGCATGATTTACAAGAACGGCGTCCCGATGCGGAAGGTGTCGGGCGCGGACATCGTCGAGGCTTTCGTCAAAGAGACCGAGAAGCTATTGGACGAGGGCGCGGCGGCTAAGAGCCTGCTGGACCAAACGCAGTTGGTGACGATCAAGTAAAGCCATCGAAACTGTCAAAGTCGAACGGGCGGCCACTTTTCCGAGTAGGCCGCCCGTTCGTTCTTTCTCACCATCTTGCAACCTTGCAAGGTCTTTACGGCTCTCGGATAATGCACACGGAGGTTGTCTTGAAAGCACTGAAGCCGAAAGTTGAAATTAAACGTCCCGAACGCGAACAGGTCAGTCGTGAAGAGGCCATGAAGCGGATGAAGGTGTTCACCAAGCGTCAGGAGAAACTCGTTGCCGCTATCCGAAAAGATATGCGTTGAGTTGTTCATTCCCGCTCTGCCGGAACCCATCAACGACACTGCCTTACCCTCCGACGGATACCACCATCGCTAGGCGACTAATTTCAACTGAGTGGGCAGCACTGCCTAACGCGAACCGGCCATTGAGAGGAACAGCGCGTCGGTCGCGATCTTGCGGTTGATGTTGACGGCGAGTTGGCCGCGCAACTCTTCGATGTGTGAGAGCCAGTTGATCGCGTCGCGCGATGTGAGGTGGGTGGCGAGTTTCGTCAAGCGTTCGCGGATGTCTTCGTTGACGACGCCTGCGCCTTGCGGGTCGAGCGAGAGGAGCCACGCATCGTGGATCAGGATTTCCAGTGTGGAGAGGCGCGCTTCGTACTCGTCTTTGAGCTTGGGGTCGGTTAATTCTTCGGCCGCGCGCAGCAGTCGCCCGCGGTCGGGCTGGCCGGCTGTGGTGGCGAGAGCGTCGAGCACGGCGAGCATTGCTTCGCGTTGGGCGCGGTAGGTGTCGAGGTTGATGTTGAGCGCCGCGCCGAGCCGGCCGCGGGCGAGGCGTGAGACGAGGCGCGCTTCCTGCCCGGCGCGCTTCTGCTCGCGGACGAGGTAGGATTCGATGTCGGCGGATGAGAGCGGCGCGAAATGAATCGTCTGGCAGCGCGAGCGGATCGTGGTCAGCAAACTCGCCGGGCGCGAGGTGAGCAGGATGAAGTACGTCGTCGCGGGCATCTCTTCCAGCGTCTTTAAGAGGGCATTGCCGGAAGACTGATTGAGGCGGTCGGCCTCTTCGACGATGAAGACGCGGGCCGCGCCCTCTGTGGGGCGGAAGTTGGCCTCGCGTTCGAGTTGGCGGGACTGATCGACGGTGATGAAACGTTTCTCGGGACGGACGAGGCCCACGTCGCGATGCTCGCTCCAGATGATCGGCCCCTGCTCGGCGTCGTTGGTCCCCTGTGTGTGAAAGTGTGAGAGGCGAGCGCAGGAAGGACAGGCGTCGCAGGCTTCGCCGCCCTCGCGCGGCGCGCGGCAGTTGAGCGCTTTGGCGATCTCCAGCGCGAAGAGCTTTTTGCCGACGGCCTCTTCGCCGACGAACAGCAGCGCGCCCGGCACGCGCCGCTGCCGCAGCATCCGCCTAATCGTCTCTTTCGCGCGCTGGTTGCCGACGAGGTGATCGAACATAGAAGTCCAAAGTCCAAAGTCCAAAGTCCAGAGCCTGTATGAGACTTTGGACTTTAGACTTTGGACTCTAAAAACGGGATGACGAGATTCATGACGAGCGTGTGTGTCTCTTCGACGGGGCCGCTGGCGTCGATGACGCGGACGCGCTCGGGTTCGCGCGCGGCGAGTTCGAGATAGCCGTCGCGGACGCGCGCGTGGAAGGAAAGGTCTTCGGCGTCGAGTCGATCCATCTCCGCGGCGCCATCGCGCTTGCGGCGGTGGGCGCGTTCGCGGCACTCGGCCACGGGCGAATCGAAGACGAGCGTCAGGTCAGGCTTGAGGCCGCCGGTCGCCAGTTCGATCACTTGTGCGACGACTTCAGGGGGGAAGCCGCGCCCTGCTCCCTGATAAGCGGCGGTTGCATCGGCGTAGCGATCCGAAAGGATGACGTGGCCAGTTTCCAGCGCCGGCCGCACGAGCCCGAGCACGTGCTGGGCGCGGTCGGCGGCAAAGACCAACAACTCGGCGAGCGGATCGACCTGCTCTTCGGCGTCGAGCAACACTTCGCGCAGGCGCGTGCCGAACGGTGTGCCGCCGGGCTCGCGGGTCACGACCACATCCATGCCGCGCAGGCGCAACTGGCTTGCCAGCATCCGCAGTTGGGTGGACTTCCCGCACCCGTCAATGCCTTCGAAAGTAATAAATGCGGTAGCCAAGTTTCGGAAGACTCCGTTAGCGTCTTAGGTTGTGCGTGGGTGATTACTCAAAAGTGACGAGTGACAGGTAAGAGCGAAAGACGCGGGCGTGACACAGCCACTCGGGGGACTCTCTTCCCGCGCCGGTGCGGGGCGGAAATTAACTCAATGTCGCGCCAAGACCACATCATCCTGTCACCCGTCACCATTCACCTGTCACTTTTGAGTGGCTAGGAGTTAGTCCCGTCGGCGGGTGCGGCGTCCGTTTGAGAGTGGGCCGTCTGGGCAGTTCCGCCGCGCAACTCGCCGCTACCGGGTTGGTGACGGCGCGCGTGCAAAATGGTCGAGATGGCGTGCTTGAAGATGAGTTGTTCGCCGACGTTCGAGTCGAGCAGCACCGAGAATTTGTCGAAGCTCTTGATGCGCCCGGTCAGCTTCGCCCCGTTCATCAAATAGAGCGTCACCGTGTCCTTTTCACGCCGCACCGTGTTGAGGAAGGCATCCTGTATGTTCTGGGGAGAAGGCTTAGTGTCCACTGTCAAACTCCACGCCACGTGGCGACCTATGTTCGAGAACCCCAAGCTTACACCAAGCGCGTCGCTATGCCCAAGCCGAAAGCCAAATGTCCACACAAATGTGACTTGATCTCAGAAGTGACGGGTGAACAGTGACAGGAGCAGAGAGTAAATGATGATAGGTGACAAGTGACAGGTGACAGAAATCTCTTTCTGGTAGTGATCAAAAAGTAATGCTACCGACCGCCGCCGCCGTGACGCGGCGAAGAGCGCCGCAGCATTACTTTTTGACCGCTACCCTCTTTCTTGTCACTTGTCACCCATCACTTATGACTGTTTTTATCTGCCACCCCCGCTTCCGTGTGAGCAGGGGAATCTCGCTCCGCGAGGAGCGATTGCAACATCTCGAAAAGCTGGTTTCGCACCCGCGGATCGTCGCCAAAGCCGGCCAGCCAGACGACGCCCGGCTCGCGGCGAAACCAAGTCAATTGCCGCTTCGCATAGTGGCGCACGTCGAGCTTCGTCTGCTCGATCGCGCCGTCGAGCGTGCGCTCCCCGCGCAGGTATTCAACGACGCGCCGATAGCCGTGCGCGCCGAGCGCGTTCGAGTCGGCCGGGACGCCTTCGGCCAGCAGTCGCCTTACTTCTTCGATTAGCCCCGCGCGGAAGTGTTGTTCGGCGCGCCGGTCGATCCGTTCATACAATTCAGCGCGCGGCGGTGACAGCGCGAAGACTCGGAGGCGCGAGGCCGTCTCGGGCGGGGCAGGCCGCTGCTCACGCAATTGCGAGATGGATCGCCCGGTTTGTAAACGGACTTCGAGGGCGCGCTGCA
>JBOGOY010000225.1:0-6343 GCA_050748185.1 Pyrinomonadaceae bacterium | reverse complement strand
CGAAAAGACCGGGCTTCCGATCTATTCGCTTTACGGCGAGTCGCGCCGCCCGAAGCCCGAGCAGTTGCAGGAACTCGACGCCCTCGTCTTCGACATCCAAGACATCGGGGCGCGCTTCTACACTTACATCTCGACGCTCGGCTATGTCATGGAAGAGGCAGCGAAGGCGAAGTTGCCCGTCTTCGTGCTGGATCGGCCGAACCCGATCGGCGGCATCGAGATCGAGGGACCAATCGCCGACGCCGACAAACTCTCGTTCATCAGCTATCACACGATCCCCGTCCGTCACGGCCTGACGGTAGGAGAACTCGCGCGCCTCTTTAACGAGCAGCGCGGCATCAATTGCGACCTGCGCGTCGTCAAGATGGACGGTTGGCGGCGCGCGATGTGGTTCGACTCGACCAATCAGACGTGGGTTAACCCCTCGCCGAACATGCGGAGCCTGACGGAGGCGACGCTCTACCCCGGTGTCGGGTTGTTGGAGACGACGAACCTCTCGGTCGGGCGCGGCACCGACACGCCCTTCGAGTTAATCGGCGCGCCGTGGATCGACGGCCGGCGGCTTGCCGCCTATCTCAACGCACGCCGCATCCCGGGCCTGCGTTTCGTGCCCGTGCGCTTCAGGCCGAAGGCTTCGGTGTTCAAGGACGAAGAGTGCGGCGGCATCAACGTCGTCATCACCGACCGCTCGCAGTTTCGGCCCGTCACGGCCGGGATCGAGATCGCGGCGGCGCTCCGCAAGCTCTACCCGGCCGACTGGAAAATCGAGAACTACCTGCGGTTACTCGTCAACGCCGACACGCTCGCACGCCTGAAGCGCGGCGACGCGCCCGAAGAGATCGCGCGCTCTTGGGCCGCCGGACTGGAAGAGTTTCGCCGCGCGCGAGCTCAGGCGTTGTTGTATGAATGAACCCCGGGAGCGCGGGCATCCCTGCCCGCCATGAGCGCGTGAGCGCGAACACGTCTGACGCTTGATCCGCGTTGAGTGAAAGCGCGTGGCAGTTAGCCCGCCTGCGGCGGGCTTGGCGGGCAAGGATGCCTGCGCTCCCAAGGCGGAACACATTTCATAGTTCAGGAGTTCTACTCGATGCGATCTTCATTCCGAGCCTTCGCCCGGTGCCTGTTGCTGCTATTGGCGAGCATCCCCGCCTTCGCGTGGGACGACACGGGTCACATGGTCGTGGCATCGATCGCCTACAATCGTCTGACGCCGGCGGCGAAGGCGAAAGTTGACCGGCTGATGGCCCGCGCCAAGCCGGAGCCGGGCCGTTGGCCCGACCGCGGCTTCGTCTTCTTTTGCGAACACCGGTACAACCCCGTCACCATCGCCTGCTGGATGGACGACGTGCGCGACTCTTCGCTGCACTCGAACCTCGGCGAATGGCACTACATCAACTACAATCCGCTCTTCCTCGGCATCCCCGCCGACTCGAAGATCGGCCCCGCAAAAGAGAATATTCTCGTCCGGATCAAATTCGCGCTCGACGAGTTGGAGCAGCGCAAGAACTTCGCGGAGACCAACAACCGGACGGACGACAAACTGAGCGCCGAGGCGTTCGGGTATCTGGCGCATCTCGTCGGCGACGTGCACCAGCCGCTGCACGCCGCGACGCGCTATACCAAAGAGCGGCCGAACGGCGACGCCGGCGGCAACGGTTTTCCCATCACGCCGCCCGTCGCGAAAGGGCCGGAGAACCTGCACGCTTACTGGGACGCCGCCGCCGGCCTATTCAACTACACCAAGGCTGCGCGCCTGCCGAGCGGCAAAGAGCCGCCGAGCATCAGACAGTTCGTCCGACTGGTGACACAGACCGCGCCCGACCCGGCGACGCTCGACTGGCAGGAAGCTGACCCCGAAGAGTGGGTCAAAGAGAGCAACCGCCTCGCGCGCGAGTTCGCTTACGTGAAGCTTAAAGAGAAAGATAGACCCGCAGGCGCATACGCCAGCGAGGCCCGGCGCATCGCCGCCGAACGGATGCTGCTCGCGGGCTACCGCCTTGCCGACGCGCTCAATCGGATTTACCAGTGATGCCATGCGAGATGGCCGGAAGCGTGAAGCCGAAGGTCATCCGAAAATACGAAAAATGATCCAATATTTCGTATCCACAGTGACGTTGCCAAAGTCGAAGCGACCGTGCGCGGGGGATTGCGACAGCAGGCATAGTTGGAATGTGAATTGCTGTTTTCAAATGTCACCGTCTGAGTAGGGCTTCAATTTCCAGCCCGAACTTTTCTTGCCTATCAACCACTTTGAGAAGAGGAGCTGAACCATGAGAAGGGTAAGCTTTCAGTCAGTCTGTTTGTCGATCCTGTTGTCGCTCGTGGCCGCCACGCTGGGGGGCGGCGCGTGGGCACAGGGGACGGCCTCGCGCGTCACCGGCACTGTCCTCGATCCTTCCGGCGCGGTCGTGCCCGGCGCGACCGTGACCTTGACCAATGAGGGGACCAGAGTCGCTTTCACCACCGAGACGACTGACGCTGGCACTTACGTCTTCGACTCGGTGCAGGTGGGCATCTACACCGTGACGGTCGAACGGCAGGGCTTCAAGCGTTTCGTCTCGACTACCAATCAAGTCAACGTCAACCAGCCGGCGACCATCGACGCCGCGCTTGAAGTCGGCGGCTTGGAAGACACGGTGCAGGTCGTCGCTTCCGCCGAGTTGGTGCAGACGAGCAGTTCCGGCAACTTCGGCAACACGGTCGAGGAGCGCGCGATCGAGACGCTGCCCATCGTCGGCACGCGCGGGCGCAACCCGCTCAACTTCATCAACTTTCAGCCCGGCGTCGTCGTCGGCTCGAACACCGGGGGCGGCATCCACGTCCACGGCGCGCGCGACCGCGCCTTCAACTTCACGCTCGACGGCATCGACATCAACGATACAAGTGCTGGCGGCTCAAACTTCACGCCGCTGCGTCCGAACCCGGATTCGATCACGCAGTTCCAAGTCATCACGGGCAACTTCACCGCCGACAACGGGCGCTCGTCGGGCGCGCAGGTGACGCTTGTCACCAAGTCGGGGACCAACGAGTTTCACGGCAACCTTTTCGAGTTTTACCAGACGCCGCGCTTCCACGCGAACGAGTATCAGAACTCGATCAACACGCTGCGCCGTCTCGACGGCACCATCGGCCCCGTGCCGAAGCCGCAGTTCGTCCAACACATCTTCGGCGGCTCCATCGGCGGCCCCGTCTATTTCCCGCGCTTCGGCGAAGGCGGCGACCGCGTCTACAACGGGAAGAACAAGACCTTCTTCTTCGTCAACATGCAACTACTCCGCACCAGCCAGAGCATCTTCGTCAACCGCACGGTCTACACGGCTGATGCGCGGGCCGGTCGCTACCGCTTCGTCCGCGGCGGCACGAACAACAACATCACTGCCGGCACGCCCGCCGTGGACGGCAACGGCAACCCGCGCTTCCCCGTCTGCGCGGCGGGCGTGGCGAACCCCTGCATCGCTACCTTCAACCTTGCCGGCAACCCGAACATCCCGCTCACCGCCGACCCGACCACTTCGCAACTCATCGGACTCACGCCGCTGCCGAATAACTTCATCGTCGGCGACGGCCTGAACACCGGCGGCTTTGCCTTCAACGCGCCACAGACCGAGCGCCAGTATGACTTCAGCTCCAAAGTTGACCACATCTTCAACGAGCGCCATGCGGTCTATGTCCGCTACTCGCAGGGCGCGCAGAATACCATCGGCGACAACGTCAACGGCGGCTTGCAGCGCTTTCCGGGGCTGCCGAACTTCGTGGACACCTTCCGCACCCCGCGCAACCTCGCCGTCAACTACCGCGCGACGCTGACGCCCGTGGTGGTCAACGAGTTCGTCATCGGCTTCAACAAGTTCACCTTCAGCTTCGACAACCCGGACCCGAACGCCAACGTCAACTCGTCGGTCATCCTCAACGTCCCGACCGATCCGCTCAACTCGTCGCCGAACGTCAACAACGCGCGCACGCTCAGGACGTTCCAGATCGTGGACAACCTCTCTTGGCAGCAGGCCGCGCACACCTTTAAGTTCGGTGTCAACCTGCGCTTCCAGAGCCACTTCGACAACCGCAGCTCGGTCGCCGGCTTCAACACGCGCGAATCCGTCACGCTCGGCGCTGGCGCGAACGACAATCCCGTGCCTGCCTCGTTCGGCACCGCCGCGACATTGCTGCCCGGCATCAACAGCGGCGACCGCGGGCGGCTCGAAAGTTTCGTCAACGACTACTTCGGTCGCATCGGTCGCATCACGCAAGGGTTCGTCGCCACAAGCGATACGGCCTTCACGCCCGGCGAACGCTTCCTCTATAGGGCGCGTTACCCGGAATATGACTTCTACGCGCAAGACACTTGGAAGCTCAGGCCTAACTTTACGCTCGACTACGGTCTGCGTTGGGAAGCACGCCTCAGCCCGCGCTCGGACAACTTGGTCCTGCGTCCCGCGCAGCGCGTGGCCTTCGGCGAAGCGCCGACCAACCAGATCAGTTTTGAAGAGGGCAAGCTCTACGAAGACTCGCTCGCGCAACTCGCGCCCACCGTCGGCTTCGCGTGGGACCCGTTTGGCTCCGGCAAGACTTCGGTGCGCGGCAACTATCGCCTCGCTTACGACCGCACCAACACGTTTGTCTTCTCATCGTTTATCTTCCAGAGCGCGCCGGGTCTGACGCGCGGCATCACGCAGACGGCGAGCCAGTTCGCGGGCGGCAGGGACAACGCCCTGCTCCGCAACGGGCTGCCCACGCTCAACCCCAACACCTCGACGCCGCTCGCCTTCCGCACGCCGCCGCCCTACTCGCTCAGCGCGCTGACGGTGGTTGATCGGGATTTGACTTACCCGCGCACGCATCAATACGGCGTCAGCTTCCAGCGCGAGGTCGGCTGGAACTCGGTCATCGAGGTCAACTACATCGGACGGCAGGGGCGCAAACTCTTCGGCGGCTACGACGCCAACCAAGTGGACATCACCAATAACGGTTTCCTCGCCGCCTTCCGTCAACTGCAAGACCCGGCAACGCGAGCGAGCGTCATCACCAACCCGAGCTTCCTCATCAACCAACTTCTCGCGGGGGATTCGCGGTTGAACGCGGGCGAGAGCGGCGCGCAGTTCCTGCTTCGGCAAACTGCCTCGTTAACGCCGAACACGTCGCTGGGCAACGTCCGGCTCGCCAACGGCGCAATAGCGACTAACGTCGTGGACACAGGTAGCGTCGCGCAGGCCGCCTTCATCATCACGCAGGGGACGCGCACCGTGAACGGCGTCCTGACCCCGCAGTTTCAGATCAACGGGTTCAGCCCCTTCTTCTTCCAGCCGTTCCCGCAGTACACGGGCGGGGTCAACGTGATTGATAACAACGACCGCTCGCGCTACAACGCGCTCGAAGTCCAGTTCAGCCGCCGCCTCAACCGCGGCGTCGGCTTCCAAGTCAGCTACACGCTCGCCAAGTCTGAGGACACGCGCTCGTTCGACCCGGCCTTCGCCGTCGCCAACCGCAACGCCGCGCAGTCCGCCGCCAACACGCCGCTCGACCTCCGCAACCGCGATAACAACTACGCCCCTTCGGACTTCGACCGCCGCCACGCGCTGCAAGGCTACTTCGTGGCAGAGCTACCGTTCGGCAGGGGCCAGCGGTTCTTGAGCGACGCCAACGGGCTGGTGGATCGCCTCGTCGGCGGCTTCGAGTTGGCGGGCATCCTGACGTACACGTCGGGTCGTCCGTTCACGATCTACTCGGCCATCTACTCTGCCTCGCAGGTCGTGCAGTCGCCGACGAGTTGCAACGGCTGCACGCGCGACATGGGAAGCATCATCCTCGAAGGCGGGCGCAACTTCATCTTCTCGCAGGAGCAGCGCAACATGTTCTTCGCGCCGGCGGCGGGCGAGCTGGGCAACACGGGCCGTAACTTCTTCATCGGCCCTAAATTTTTCCAACTTGACCTGACGCTCGCCAAGCGCATTCGCTTCACCGAGAGTACGAATCTGGAGTTGCGGCTCGAAGCGCAAAACGCGACGAACACGCCTTCGTTCGCCGTCCCATCCGACGCCAACCTCGTCATCTCCAACACCAATTTCGGGTTCGTCGGCGGCAACGTCAACAGCGGCTCGCGCAAGGTGCAGCTCGCGGCGAAGTTCAACTTCTAAACTCTAACCCGGCGGCTGTCGCGTGGATGAGATCGCGCACAGCCGCCGTCCAAATCGAGACTTACAGGATTGGGACAGACAGAAAAATGATCCACGAACTCACACGAAACCGCACGAAGCCGTATGCAGAACATACCAAGATACCAACTCGGCGGCGCGGGCCAGTCAGAACCACCTGCGGGAGCGGGCGGTCTCCGGCGCACCCGACAGAC
>JBOGOY010000224.1:0-6378 GCA_050748185.1 Pyrinomonadaceae bacterium | reverse complement strand
CGTTAGAAACGATAGCCTCTGAGCCGATGCCCTCCAACTTTGAGAACTGACCTTTAGCCCTCATGCTACTCAGCAGGGCATACGCGCTTGAATCCGAGATGGTCTTAATTACATCAACAGCTATGCGCTCCCCTTTATCAGAGATGTACCCGCGATTGCCGTAAGAGGTAATGCCAAAATCCTCGAACTTGTCCTCCGGGCGTAAGAAACGCAACGGAGAATTCAACGGCTGCTTCGGCGACCAGCGAAAGTCCGCAATCCTGTCAGGCATCGGCGGCGGGGTGGGCGGCCTAACGGCCGTGTCAGCGAAAACAGAGGTGGGAGAAAGCGTCAGTATAGAGAAGACTAAAATAATACCGAGCCGGGAAAAAACACGCATACAAAAAATCCTTCTATTGCTAGTGAGTAAAAACATGCGGCCAGCAACACGGGTTTTGATGTGTGCTGACGGGGGGTTAGTTGTGTCAGGCCGCGATGATAAGGCGAAAGGCAGGCCTGAATCAAAACTGCGTGGGCGCGGGGGGACAGACAAACTAAAGAATTTTATGAAGCAACACGAAACGAAGGGCACGCCAGCCCGCTCCTTCCGTTTCGTGTCGCTCCGCTTTGCTTAGAGGCGCGCCTGTGTATCTTTGTTCCAATTTCGACCGGGTCGGTTCATCAGCGCCAGCGGCGGAGTTCGCGCAGCAGCAGGTCGGCGTGGCGGCGCGGGGCGGGGATGTTGTCGAGGAGCGTCTGACCGCCCTGCTCGTTGGCGTTCTCGATGACCAAGTCGCCGAAGCCGAGCAGCCGCTGGAGGAGCGAGGCCGAGACGGTCACGTCTTGAATGTTGCGGAGCGGGAGGTTGCGCGTCCGGTGCGAGAGCAGCCCGCGCGAAATGACGATCTTCGAGTCGGTTAAGGTGTAGTTGATCGTGTTGCGCCGCAGGTGCTGGTAGGCCGGGATGAGCAGGAGTGGCAGCGAGAGCAATAGCGAAACCGGCGCGCTGAGCAGGTTAAAGTAGGCCAGCAGGACGGTGACGAAAACGGCGGCGAGCGCGGCCAAGCCGTAACCGATGCCGATGAAGAGGAACGTCGGACGCACGTTGAAGATGACCTGCTCGACATCTTCCAAATCTCCGCGCGCGTGTACAGCGGGTTGTGCAGCCGGCCGCGTCTCGACGGCTACGCCGCCGCGCGGCTGCACGGCGAGGCGCGTCGCCTCTGCGTCCACGACGCTCGCGCCACACCCGGCGCAGAACCTCGCGCCTTCGGGGACCAACGCTCCGCAACTCATACAAAACATGCTCGCCATCCCCCTGTCATGCCTCGACGTGTCGGTCACATCATACAAAACCCGGCCCACCCCACAGAAACGAAAACGAGGGCGGCCACCTCTCTGATGAGCGCCCTCGTCTGCTATACGAATTTTACCCGGCCGAAAGTTTACTGACTGACGAGCCGCAGTTTCCCGTCCGGCAGGCGGACGGCGAAGACGTTACGTTCGTAGATGGTCACGTCCTGCGTCTCGGTCGCGTTGATCGCGGCGACCTGTTGCCGCGTGATCTTCGGGGCGGTGCGCGCCGTCTGTGGGTTCCGCATCAGGCTGTAGCGCTCGGTGATGCGGCGCACGTATTCCTGCGTCTCGCGGTAGGGCGGGATGCGCCGGCCGTAGCGGAGCACGGCGCCCTCGCCCGCGTTGTAACCGGCAAGCGCGAGCGCAACATTGCCGTCAAAGAAATTGAGCAGGAAGCGCATGTAGCGTGCGCCGCCTTCGATGTTCTGCGCCGGGTCGAAAATGTCGCGCACGCCGAAGCGCGCCGCTGTCGCCGGCATCAACTGCATCAGCCCGCGCGCGCCCTTATGAGAAATGGCGCGTTGCTTGAACGCCGACTCGCGGTGCATGACCGCGTAGAGCAGTACGGGATCTACGCCGTGGCGCGCGCCTGCATCAGCAATGATGCCGTCAACCTTCGAGTTGCCGGTCGTGAATCCGTCGAGCGACTGACGGGTCGCCATCGAAACCGGCGTCGCCGCGTCGGTGCGCGCCGCGGCGTAAGCGGTCGGCTTGAGCTTCGATTTTCCGGCCGCAGGCGCGCCAGCGGTAGTCGCACGCAGTCGGTTAGCCGGGACATGAAGAGCCTGTGGGATTTCGACGACAACGCCAGTCGCGGTGTCGAAATTATCGAAATGATAGCGAGGCTGGGCGGGCTGCGCCGAGGCGTCGATGCCCAGAACCATCGCACATACACAGAAGAGGAAAAGGTTTTTCATAACGATTCTTAGCCACCGGACGGGGGGCAAAAAGGCGGCCGGCCGCCTAAAACTCTGAAACTATCGAACTTGATTAGCTTCTTTAGAGAGGAAAAGATAAGGCCAGAACGCTCTTTTGCGCGCGTGCGGCCTTACAGTCGGGGCGCGCCTGCTGTGTTAGCCAGCGCATTGGCAGGGTATCATATCGACCGGCGGGTGTTCAACGAGTTTGGCCGTTTTTGTGCGGTGGTGTGTTGGGCATTGAATGAGGGGCTTGACAGCGGGTATATGATGGCTGAGCTTTTCACCTGTGGCCGTCCTCAGCCGACCACACAAACCTTTGGCCTCACCAGCCGAAACAAAGGAGACTGAAATCCCATGAAGAGACTTCTGTGTCTTTCCCTCACTCTGCTATTTGCCCTTTCCACTACGTTGGCGGCGCAAAGTTCCGTCAGCGGCAACACGGCGCCGAAACCCGCGGTCAAACGCGGCCCGGTCTTTCGCGCCACCAAAGACCAGATCAAGCAGGCGCAAGCCCTGCTCAAAAACGGCGGACACTACGCGGGCGAGCAGACCGGCAAACTCGATGACGCGACGCGAGCCGCGCTCCGCAAATACCAGCAGGCCGAAGGCCTCAAAGCCACCGGCACGCTTAACCGAGACACCCTCTCCAAAATGAGCATCACGCTGACGGACAGGCAGAAGGCGATGTAGCTCACTAAATGTAAGCGTGGAAAAGGGGAAGCGGCGAAGGGAAAGATAAAATCCCTTTCGCCGCTTCCCCTTTTCCACATTTGCCCGTTGGCCTACCCCGCCAGCATTCGCTCGACGATTTGGTAGCTGGCCTCTAAAGCCTCCGGCAGTTTCTCGACGTGCGCGCCGCCGCCTTCGGCCATGTCGGGCCGGCCGCCGCCGCGGCCGCCGATGATTTGGGTCAGTTCGCGGACGACTTGTCCCGCGGGCACGCGCCCACGCAAATCTTCGGACGTGCGGACGATGAGCGACGCCTTACCTTCGCCCCGCCGGCCCAAAATAACGACGCCCGATTTGACGCGCGCCAGCAGCGTGTCGGAAAGCTGCCTGAGGCCCGCCGCGTCTAACTCGCTCGCCTCGCGCGCCAGCACTTTAACGCCGCTCACTTCGCGGGCTTCATTCCCGTTCGATGCCCCCCCCGCCCCGGCCGCGCCGCTCGCCAGTTTCAGACGCAGTTCTTCGGCCTCGCGCCTCGCGCGCTTCAACTCTTCCTGAAGCTTTTCGATGACCGCCGGGATGGCTGCACGCGATCCGGCGCGCAACTCGCCCGCCAGATGATCGACTAAAGCTTCGGTCTCCTGAAAGCGCGTGAAGGCGTCGGTGCCGGTCACGGCGCGGATGCGTCGCGTGCCCGAAGCGATCGACTCGTCGCTCACGATCTTAAACAAACCAATGTCGCCGGTCGCGCGGACGTGCGTCCCGCCGCACAACTCCATCGAGAAGGGTTCACCTTCAACCAAGCCCGGCACGACTAGGACGCGGACGCGCTCGCCGTACTTCTCGCCGAAGAGCGCCACTGCGCCCGAGCGCATCGCCTCGTCGAGCGTCAGCACGTCGGTTCGCACCTGCTCGTTGCGGAGGATTTGGAAGTTGACGAGCCGCTCGATCTCGGCCACCTCGTCGCGCGTCAGTGGCTGGTAGTGCGAGAAGTCGAAGCGCAGGTAATTCGGCGCGACGATTGAGCCGGCCTGCTTGACGTGCGTGCCCAAGACTTCTCGCAGAGCCGCGTGCATCAAGTGTGTCGCCGTGTGATTGCGTCGCGTCGCGTCGCGCTTTTTGGTATCAACTTGCGCCGAGACCACATCGCCGACTTTTAAGCTACCTTTTTCGATTTTGACTTTGTGGACAATCAACCCTTGCGCGGGAGAGTAAGTGTCAATGACGACGGCGGTCGCACCCTCGCCGACGAACACGCCAACGTCACCAACCTGCCCGCCGCTCTCGGCATAGAACGGCGTGTGATTCAAAACAACTTCGCCTTCGTCGCCTTCGTTCAAGGACTGAACTTCATCGTCGCCTTTGAGCAAAACGACAACTTTTGAATCCTCAACGCTTGTTGCCTCGTAGCCTTTAAACTCGGAGCGGGTATCTGTGCGCCTCGATAGTGCGAGGTAAGCAGGCTTTGCTTTTTTACGCTCTGTTACTTGCGCCTCGGTTTTGTTTTGCTGGAGCCGTTTTAATAAATCTTCTATTTTTTTCCTGAATTCTTCCTCAGTTAGTTCTTCAGTGCCTATTACCGCCGCGCGAGGATACGCGCGAATCGCTCCATCATCGAATGTAGGTTGATCCATGATTTTGTGCTTACCCTGCGACAAAATCACATACATTAAGTCAATCGGAGTTCCAAACGTATCGTAAAGTTTTGTTAGCTCTAAGGCAGGAATATATGACTCACCTGTATTTTTATCCCGACTAGAAGTGATTAACTCTTCAAGTCTTTTCAATCCAACTGTCAGCGTATTCCCGAATCTCTCTTCCTCAAGCTTCACCATTCTTTCGATGAAACCGCGTTGAGCTTCGAGTTCGGGGTAAGCTTCGCTCATCTGGTCAACGACGAAGTTCGTTACCTCGTGAAAGAACAGGCCGTCGAAGCCGAGCGTGTGGCGACCGTGGTAGATGGCGCGGCGCATGATCTTGCGGAGAACGTAATTGCGCCCCTCGTTGCTTGGCAGGATGCCATCGGCAATGGAAAAAGCAGTCGCGCGCGCGTGGTCGGCGATGACGCGCATGGCGAAGCCTTCCTGCGTGTCGGATTCGTAGTGGCGGTCGGCGAGTTTCGCGGTGAACTCGACGATGTCCTTGAGCAAGTCGGTGTCGTAATTGTTCTTCTTGCCTTGCAGGACGGCGGCGAGGCGTTCCAATCCCATGCCCGTATCAACGGACGGTTTGGGCAACGGCTCAAGTCGGTAGGAAGGGTATTTCCCGGTGCCCGGGTCAGGCGCGCCTTCGCCGATGCGGTTGAATTGCATGAAGACGAGATTCCAGATTTCCATCGTCGTGTCGCCCGGCCCGTTGACGAACTCGGCGCGATTCTTCGATGGGTCTTGCGGGTCGTCGCCCATGTAATAGTGAATCTCGCTGCACGGGCCGCAGGGGCCAGTGTCGCCCATCTGCCAGAAATTGTCCTTGCGCCCGAAACGCAGGATACGGTCTTTGGGCGCGCCGACCTTCTCCCACAGCGCCGCAGCCTCTTCGTCCGCCGGAACCTCCTCGTCGCCCTCGAAGACTGAGAACCATAAATGCCGCGGGTCGAGTTGATAGACGTTAATCAGCAAGTCCCACGCGAAGCGGATCGCATCTTCCTTAAAATAGTCGCCGAACGAGAAGTTGCCGAGCATCTCGAAGAAGGTGTGATGGCGCGCGGTCTTGCCCACCTCGTCGAGATCGTTGTGCTTGCCGCCGGCGCGGATACACTTCTGCGACGAGCCGGCGCGCATGTAGTCGCGCTTCTCAAGTCCGAGGAAGACATCCTTGAACTGATTCATCCCGGCGTTGGTGAAAAGCAGCGTCGGGTCGTTCGCGGGCAACAACGGGCTTGATGTGACACGCTTGTGCCCCTGCTGCTCGAAGTAGCGGAGAAAGGTTTCGCGGATTTCGTTTCCAGTCATAAGACAGCACTCAGTAATCAGTAGTCAGTAATCAGCAAAGCGGAGTCAGTCCTAACGGATTACTGATACTGACTACTGATTACTGATTACTTTCTTTGAGTCTAACACGCGGGTTACGGGCGGAAGAAACCGGGAGCCGGCGGGCGATTGGAGCGGGCCGAGGCGGGACGCGGTTGCATCACGCGGGCTCTGCTTCGGCAGCGATGGCGTCGTCGTCAGTCTCCTCAGCGGCGGCGGCGGCGGACGAGAGGGGGCGCACTTTATTGATGACGAGTTCGTAGCTGAAGCCGCGCCGGAGCAGGTGATCGAAGAGACTTTTGGCCGCCTGCCGATCGCGTGGTCGCCCGCGCAGACGGATGCGTTTGGCGATCGCTTCGTCGATCAGTTTCTCTTCCGGCGTCTCCTGATAAACCTGTTCGATGGCTTGCTCGGCCACTTCGCGGGAGAGTTTTTTCTGTTGCAGATCGCGCGCGAGGCGCTGGCGACCGACGGGCTTCTGCCGGACC
>JBOGOY010000223.1:0-6390 GCA_050748185.1 Pyrinomonadaceae bacterium | reverse complement strand
GCTTGAGGCCGTCCTCTGAGGCTGCTCCGATGTCGCCGCCGCTGGCGTTGGTGCGCGGGTCTTCGCTCTTGGCGCGCGTCACGGTGGCAAAGTCCGCGCCGTTTTTGAGTTGCTGGAAAACGTTGTCGATCTTGACCTTCGCCTCGGCCGGGCTCTTAGCGTCGTCCTGCATCCCGTTGTCCTGTGGATCGACGACCATCACTGCCAGCGCGACGCCACGCTGCTTGACGAAAATGTCTTTGTTACTGTTGTAATAGTTCTCGACCTCGCTGTCCTTGATGCTGATGTTGCCGATCACTTTCTCTTGCAGCTTCTGGATGGCAAGGGTTTTGCGCGCCTGCTCGCGCAAAGCCTGCTCGGTCATGTTCTGGCGGCGGAGTTCCTGCTGGTACTCCTCCTCAGTCATGCGAGCCTGCTGCCGTTGCGCGTTGATGAACTGCGTCAATTCATCCTCGGATGGAACCAGTTTTTCCTTCTCGGCGCGCTGAAACAGCGCCTCTTGCTGAACCAACCCGTCGAGCACCTGCAGGCGGGCCGCCCCCTGTTCGAGCGGCGAGAGCTGCGACTGTTGGCCGCGCGTCTGCTGGCTGATCAGTCGATCCACTTCTTCAAGCGTTATCTTTTTGCAGTTGACGACGGCCGCCGCGGCCCCGGCCGCGCTGCCGCCGTCGGCGGTCCGGTTGCACGCGGTCAGCGCGGCGGCGAAGGTGACGGCGCAGGCGACGAGGGTTAACTGTTTGACGACTCTATGCACTTTGTTTTCTGCTCCTTAGAATGATGACGAGGTGATCCCAGTGGAGACCAGCCCGCTTGACCTGACGGAAATCAGTCTGTTATAAACTTCGTTTCTTTGATGCGCCGCCCCCCCGTCTGTGCTGGCTCGGTCAGGACACGCGCCGACGCTCTTTTAACGTTTGGAGGTTCACCACAGCAATCATGGCGAAACGATGCGAAGTCTGCGGCAAGGGGCCGCAATTCGGCAATAACGTCTCTCACGCGAATAACCGCACGCGGCGCCGCTTCGAGCCCAACCTGCAGTCGATCCGCGTGCAACTCCCACAGGGCGGAAACTCGCGCAAGAAGGTTTGCACGAGATGCCTCAAGGCCGGCAAAGTGGCTAAGGCGGCGTAAAGGCCCGGCGGGAATCAAAGAACTTCTCAGCGAAGCGCGGGCGGCGGCAGTAGTAATTCGACCGTCGCCCGCCGCTTCGCTTTTATTTTGCCCGCCCGGCGAGCGTGGCGATGACATCGATCTCGACCCGCGCGTCGCGCGGCAGGCGCGCGGCCTGCACGGTCGAACGCGCCGGCGGCTCTGCCTCGAAGAAGCGTCCGTAAACTTCGTTCATCGCGGTGAAATCGCCCATGTCCACGAGGAACACGGTGGTCTTCACCACATCCGCCAGACTCGCCCCGGCGGCTTCGAGCACCGCCGAGAGGTTGTGCAGCACCCGCTCGGTCTGCTCCGCAATCCCGCCTTCGACAAACTGCCCCGTCGCCGGCTCGATCGGGATCTGCCCCGAACAGAAGAGCCACTCGCCAACCCTGACGGCCTGCGAATACGGGCCGATGGCCTGCGGCGCGGCCCCGGTCGAGACGATCTGCTTCACAGTGAACTCCCCTCTTTCAGACAGGTCTGCAAACAAATTTCGCATTCTAACAGAAAGGCCGGATACGCGGCAAAGCGCGCCGGCCGGAGGGTAGAAGAGGCGGCAGAGGAATCAGCCACAACGCGGGCATTCCGGCAGAAACACACCAGCACAGTAACGGCCGAGCCGTCATGTCGCTACGAACGGCCCGCCGCGCAGCAATTGAGTGACACGTCGGTTGCTATTCTGCGCTACCTTGCACCCATAAAGCGGGCGGCGCACACGCCTTAAAGGCAACTCATTTTTGTGCGGCGGCCGCGTCCCGCGGGTCGCTTTAGTCCGGCCGGAGATTCGCTTCCCCTCGGCAGCCGCTACTAGTCCGCCCGAGATGCCGCCCCCGCCGAGCGCCTCCACGTTGACCAGATAACGGAAGCGGCCGCTCTGGACGACGTTCAGGTTGAAACTCGACGTCGATCGTCGCCCCGTCGCCGAGCGGCGCGCCGCCGGTTACGATGCTTGCGGCGACGCTCGAGTTAAGGCCGCCGCCGAGCGGCTGGGCGGGCGGCTCTTCGAGCGTCAGCGGTTGGAGAGTGACAGTGCCGCCCATGGTGATCGTGACCGGACCGTCGGCGGATGTCGCCGCGCGCACGTCCGCCTCGGCCGGCAAACGGTTGTTCAGCGTCGTGATGTCCATCACACGGAAGCGCAGTTGCGTGACAATGTCGCTGGTGTTGTTGGTGAAGCGGCGGCGGATGAGAAGCGAGCCGGCGTTACCGCTGCCGACGCGGACGCGATTCGGCGCGGCCGTAGACGGCTGCTGCGGGTCAATCAGCGACGCCTTGATCACGCTGTTGGACTGAATGGGGCTGAAGGAATCCTCCGGCCCCGGCGCGCCGAGCGGTAACTGTGCGCCGTTGGCGACGCCCGTCGTGGAGACGAGAACGAAGTCGGCCGCGTTGTCGCCCGTGTCCTGCGGGACGCCGGTCACGAGTTTTCGGACGTAGGCGTGCGCCTCGGCCGGGGAAGCCGCCTGCGGCGACAGGCCAACGCCCTCGACGTAATTCGGGTCGTTGCCGGTAAAGCCGACCGTGTCGATTTGCACATTGCTCTGGCTAAGGATTCTGACGCCTTGATTATTGATGAACAAATCGATTCCCGTCCCGTCGCCGACATCCACATCACCGGGTGCATAGTTAATCAGGCTGTAACCATCGAGGTTGACGACGAGGTAGTGCCCCCGCGACGGGATGATCGTGTCCGGAGAGGCGAAGTCGCGGGGCACTACGTTTCCCAGTTCGTCCAGTGTTTCCAGCTTGAACTGGTTGATGTTCAGCGGCGCGCCGGAGTTGTTGTACAGTTCGACGTACTCGTCGCTGACTTGATTCCCGCCCGGCCCGGAAAGCCGAAACTCTTTGATCAGCAGGCTTGCCCGGGGCTTGGGCTTGGGCGCGCTGCGCGGAGCCGAATGCCATGCAGGCGAACAGGGCCGCCGCGAGAGTTTGAAGAGTCTTCGGAACGCATCTTTCATGTTTTCCCTCCCTTAGCTGGTTGACGCTTTAACCCCCTTGCGTATCCGAAACACGTCCGGACACGCGGGACTTTTAAGATTTACTGTTAAGCGTATGCGCGGGAAATTAGTACGTCCGTTTGTGCCTGTAAACATCGAGCCTCGGCTGACAATCCGAGGCTGACGCCCTCGACCTTTGAATGACCACGGTATTATTTGCTTATGGGTTGAGAAGTGATGGCCGGGCGGAGTGTGAAATGAGGGCGGGCTGAGGATTGCCGGACGGCGTCAAGCCACTCCCTGCAAGCGCTCCACGTCGAGGACGCCGGGGACGTTTTTGATCGAGCGGATTACTTTGTCGAGGTGCTTCACGTCGAAGACTTCGACCGTCACCTCGATGCGCCCGCGTTCGTCCGGGGCGACGGCGGCAGTCGAGGCGCGGATGTTAGTCTTGATGTCTTTGATGGCGTTGGTCACGTCGGCGATCATGCCGGTGCGGTTCTCGGTGGTGGCCAGCAACTTGACGGCGTAGGCCACCTGATCGGGCTTGCCGGCCCACTCGACCTCGACGACGCGCTCGGGGTTGACAAGCAACTGCTTGACGTTCTGACAGCGCTGGGCGTGGACGGCGACGCCCTTGCCGCGCGTCACGTAGCCGATGATCGTCTCGCCGTGGACGGGGTTGCAACAGCGCGCGCGGGTGACCAGCAGATCGTCCACGCCGCGCACCCTGATCGCGTCGTCGCCGAGGCGGATCAGTTTCCTGACGGCCTGCACACTGGTCCGCAGGCGCGAGTCTTTCTTCTCGTCCAGTTCGGCGAATTTTTCCGGGCCGAGGTATTTGGCGATGACGTTGCGCGGGATGATCCGCCCGTAGCCGATAGCGGCGAGCAGGTCTTCGGCGCGCCCGAAGCCGTAGTCGTTGGCGACGCGCTTGAACTCGCCGTCGCCGTCGTTCAACAGCTTCTTCGCCGAGAGGCCGAAGCGCGAGGTCTCTTTCTCGAAGAGCTTGCGCCCGAGTTCGACGGATTCGGAACGCTGTTGCTCGGCGATGAAGTGGCGGACGCGGTTGCGCGCTTTCGAGGTGACGACGTAGTTGAGCCAGTCGCGCGAGGGGCGTCCGTTCGCCGCTGTGATGATCTCGACCACGTCGCCGTTCTGGATCGGCGAGCGCAGCGGGACGATGCGGCCGTTGACGCGCGCGCCGGTGCAGTTGTTGCCCACCTCGGTGTGGATGGCGTAGGCGAAGTCGATCGGCGTCGCGCCGCGCGGCAACTGGATGATCTTACCCATCGGCGTGAAGGCGTACACGTCCTTCGGGTAGAGATCGAGCTTGAGCGTCTCCAGAAAGTCGCGCGAGTCTTTCACCTCTTGCGTCCACTCGACGAGCGAGCGGAGCCACTGGAAAGCCTCGTCGTCGTCGTGCGCGCCGCGCTTCCCTTCTTTGTACTTCCAGTGGGCGGCGACGCCCTCCTCGGCAATGCGGTGCATCTCCTCGGTGCGGATCTGCACCTCGAAAGGTTGCCCTTCGGTCCCCATTACGGAAGTGTGCAGAGATTGATACATGTTGTCGCGCGGCGTGGCGATCCAATCTTTGATCCGGCCGGGGATCGGCCGCCAAGTGTTCTGCACAACACCGAGCGCGGCGTAGCAGTGGCGCACCTCGTCGCCGGGCGTGACGACGCGCGCGGCCACCAGATCGTAAACCTGATCGAGGCCGATCTTCTGCCGCTGGAGTTTCTTCCAGATCGAATAGAGCCGTTTGACGCGGCCCTCGACGCGCACGAACGGAACTTCCGCGTCGTTCAATTTCCCCTCGATGTGCGTGGTCGTCGTGCTCAGGAAGGCTTCATGTTCGGGACGCCGCTTTTCGAGTTGGGCCGCGAGTTCCCGGTAGTCTTCCGGGTGCAGGTGCCGGAAGGAGAGGTCTTCGAGTTCACTACGGAGTTTGCCCATGCCGAGGCGGTGGGAGATAGGCGCGTAGATGTCGAGCGTCTCCTGCGCGATGCGCTGCCGCTTCTCGGGCTTGAGGTGTTGCAGCGTCCGCATGTTATGGAGGCGATCGGCCAGTTTGATGAGGACCACGCGCACATCGTCCACCATCGCCAGCAGCATCTTGCGAACGTTCTCGGCTTGCTGCACCTCTTTCGACTGGCTACTGATCTGCTCGATCTTCGTGACACCCTCGACGAGGTGAGCGACCTCCTCGCCGAACAATTCGCGGATCGTTTCGGGCTCGGCCAGCGTGTCTTCGACCACATCGTGGAGCAAACCGGTCGCGACCGAAACTTCATCGAGCCGCATTTCGGCGAGGATGTTAGCGACTTCGAGGGGATGGACGAGGTAGGGTTCGCCCGAGGCGCGCATCTGCCCTTTGTGCTCACGCGCCGAGAAGAAATAGGCCCGCCTGAGCAGCGCCAGATCGGCCTGCGCGTGGTTGCGGGCAACCTTCTCGACGATCTCCTCGACGCGAATCATAAGCGAAAGCGGTCAGAGGTCAGAGGTCAGAGATTAAAACTGACCTCTGACCTCTGACCTCTGAAATATTAGGTGATGCCCGAACCGAAAGTCGAGCATCACCTTTGGATTGTCACGAGCGGGCGGAGGATGTCCGTCCGAACCGGTGGGGCGCGGGCTAGCTGGCGGCCTCTTTGGCGGCCTTAGCCTTCTCTTCCTCTTCGCGCTTCTGCTTGTTGATGTCGTTGAGTTGTTGGGTCCGCTGCTGCGCGGCTTGGTATTGCTTCTCGTATTCGGTCTTCGCCTCGGTGTTGCCGTCCATCTCGGCGAGCTTAGTCATTTCCAAGAGCAGGTTAGTCTTGAAAGACCACGCCTGCTCGCTGTTGGAATCGAGGCTGATAGCCTGCTCGGCGAGTTTGAGGCCTTCGGTGGTGCACTTCTTCGCCTGCTCGAAGTCTTCCACCTGCGCCGGCTTCTTGTACTTGATGACGGTCTTGCCGTTCTCGGTGGCGTTCGACTTAACGTCCTTCTGCTCGGTGATCTGGTAAGAGCAGTTCCACTGCTTACTGGCCAGCACCGTCAGAGCCTGCGCGCGTTTTTCGGGGGCGCCGTCGCGGGCGCGCGCCTCGAGAAATTGTCGCTCCTTATCCTCGTCTTTGATCTGACGGTAGAGGTAAACCAGCGCGTTGTAGGCCTCGTCGTTGTTCGGTTCCTGTTCGAGCACTTTTTGGTAGGCGGCGATGGCTTGGCGCGCCTTATCGACGTTCGGCTGGGCCTCGACGCCGGGGCGGTACTGGGCGTGGATGGAGCGGGCGATGAAGAAGGGCGCGTTCTTCTGGTT
>JBOGOY010000222.1:0-6391 GCA_050748185.1 Pyrinomonadaceae bacterium | reverse complement strand
ACGCTACACAATCATCTGCCCCTGTTGCGAGACGACGCTCGTCGTCGATGCCCACACGGGGGCCGTCATTTCACACGAGGAAAAGACCAAGCCGCTCGCCTCCTTCGAGGAAATGACGAAAAACCTCGAGCGCCAGAAGCAGGTGCGCGAACAGATCTTCAGTCAGGAACTCGGCTCGCTCAAAGATCGCGAGCGGCTGCTCGATGAGAAGTTTCGCGAGGCTCTGAAGCGCGCCGACAAGGATAAAGACCAACCTTACAAAAACCCGCTCGACATGGATTGAACCGCCTCGCCTGCGACCACGTCACGGGATTGCGGAGCGGTGGATTTCGGATTGCGGATTGAAAGACGGTTCGTCCAATCCCTAAATCCGCAATCGGCGAGCTTGCTACCGCTTGGGCGGTACCGACGTCCACCTCCATATCAGAAAAGCCGGGCGAGTTGAATTAAAACGGGCGGTCAGCCTGCGTAGAGGTTGACCGCCCTTCACAATTACGCCGTCGGAGCAATGTTATTGTCGCCGGCCTTTAACCGGCAGTTGCGATAGTCATGAGAGGGGCTTGGTAGGGGCTTCGTGGCCGCCGAGGGTGTTGTCGTCGTCGGTGTCGAGCAACTCGACTTCGATCTCGTCTGACTCGGGGGCGGCGAGCGGGTCGCCGTCGAAGCGCGCGAGGACGACGGTGATGTTGTCTTCGCCGCCGCGTGCGTTGGCGAGTTCAACCAGCCGTTCGCAGGCCAGCGCGAGGTCGCCGCCCGCACCGGCAATAATGTCGCGCATCTCTTCGGCGCGCATCTTCCCTGAGAGGCCGTCGCTGCACAGCAGCACGATGTCGCCGCGACGCAGTTGGACGCGCGTCATCACCGGCGATAGATCGCGCTGCGCTCCGAGCGCTTGCAGGATGACGTTGCGGAACATGTGCGTCTCGGCGTCTTCCTGCGTGATCTGGCCGACATCCACGAGTTGTTGGACCAGCGACTGATCCTTCGTCACGAGTTTAATCTGGTTGCCGCGCAGCAGATAACCACGGCTGTCGCCGACCTGCACAAAGTCGAGCGTTTGGCCGGAGACGGCGGCCCCGGTAAGCGTCGCGCCCATGCCGCTGCAACGCGAATCGTCGAGGCTCTTGCGGTGGATGGCGTGATTGGCCCGACCGGTCGCTTGATACAATCGGTCCACCAGCGGAAGATTCCCGGACCTTTCGTCACCCGCCGAACTATCGTCGCCGAGCATCAACTCACGAACGCCCTCGACCGCCATCCGACTCGCGACATCGCCGGCGAGCGCGCCGCCCATTCCGTCAGAGACGATCAAGATGAGTCCGCGTGGCCCGGCCTCGGCGCGGCCTAATCCGTCGGGCGGCTGCGCCACGCCGTCCGAGCCGGTCCAGCCACGCGCGGTGTCGAGGTCGAGCACGAGAAAGTTGTCCTCGTTGCCCTGCCGAATGCGGCCGATGTCCGTGTGTGCGTGTAGCTCAACAATCATAAGAACAGAGACGAGTGACGAGTGACGAGTGACAAGTTAAAACAAGATCTCCATCTTGTCACCTGTCACTGAATGTTGCCGAGCGCCTGATCGAGATCGGCGATGATGTCGTCAGTGTCTTCGAGGCCGACGGAGATGCGGACCAGCCCGTCGGTGATGCCGAGGCGCTCGCGGGTCTCGGGCAGCACGGAGGCGTGCGTCATCGTCGCCGGGTGCGAGATGAGCGACTCAACCGCGCCGAGGCTCTCCGCGAGCGTGCAGAGTTTGACCGCTTCGAGCACCGTGCGCGCGTTCTCCAATGAGCCCACGTCGAACGCCACCATGCCGCCGAAGCCGCGCTGCTGCCGCTTCGCCAGTTCGTGCTGGCGGTGCGAGACCGAGCCGGGGTAGTAAATCTTTTGCACCTTGGGGTGTTCTTCAAGGAAGGCGGCGACCGCGCGGCCCGAGCGGTCGTGCTGCTCCATCCGAAGCGCAAGCGTCTTGGTCCCACGCAGCACCAACCACGAATCGAACGGCGACAAGATCGCGCCGACACCGTTCTGCACGAAGCCCAGCCATTCGGCGTCCCTGTCATCGTTCAGCACCGCCATCCCGCCGATGCCGTCCGAGTGGCCGTTGAGGTACTTGGTCGTCGAATGCAGCACGATGTCGGCCCCGAATTCGAGCGGGCGTTGCAGATAGGGCGACATGAAGGTGTTGTCGCAGACCACCCGCGCGCCGTGCGCGTGCGCGACCTCCGAGACTGCCTTGAGGTCTGTGATCATCATCACCGGGTTGGTCGGTGTCTCGACGTAGACCATCTTCGTGTTGGGCTTCAAAGCCGCCTCGACGTTCGCCACCTCGGTCGTGTCCACGTAAGAGAACTCGACGCCGTAGTTCGACAGGATGCGCGAGAAGAGCCGGTAGGTGCCGCCGTAAGTGTTGTCCGAGACGACGACGTGATCGCCCGCCTTGACGAGCCGGAGCACAGCGTCGATCGCCGCCATGCCCGAAGCAAAAGCGAAGCCGAAACGCGCGCCCTCGAGGGCGGCGACATTCTTCTCGACGGCCGCCCGCGTCGGGTTCTGCGTCCGCGCGTACTCGTAGCCTTTATGTTTGCCCAGTCCTTCCTGCGCGTAAGTCGAGGTCTGGTAGATCGGCACCGAGACGGCGCCCGTGGTCGGGTCCGGCTCTTGCCCGGCGTGAATGGCGATGGTTGAGAAGCCCATAAGAAAAGTTTTCGGTTTTCCGTTTTCAGTTTTCAGTAACTCAGCCTTTGTTCTGCTGAAAACTGAAAACCGAAAACGGAAAACTAATCGAAGATTCCCTGACTCATGTAGCGCTCGGCCCCGTCGGGGAAGAGCGTGACGACGCGACGGCCGGGGCCGAGGCGTTCGGCGACGCGGCGGGCGGCGGCGGCGGCAGCGCCGGATGAACCGCCACAGAGCACGCCCTCGGTTTCGGCGAGGCGACGGACGTTGGCGTAGGCCTCGTCGTCGTAGATCATCAACACCTCGTCGGCTACTTCTCGGTCGAGATTGGCCGGAATGAACTGCGACTGCCCGATCCCTTCGACTTTGTGAGAGCCGGGCTGGCCGCCGCCGAAGATCGAGCCCTCCGGTTCGACCAGTACGCAAAGGGCCTGCGGGTTGATCTTTTTGACGGCGCGCGCCACGCCGGTGAACGTGCCGGCCGTGCCCGCGCCGATCACCACGGCGTCGATCTGCCCGTCCAGTTGCTCGATGATCTCTTGGCCCGTGGTTTCCTCGTGGAAATCCGGGTTGGCTGGGTTGTCGAACTGCTGCGGCACGAAGCTGTTCTCGATCTGCTCGGCCAACTCGTGCGCCAGTTCGATCGCGCGCTTCATCCCCTCGTCCTTCGTGACGTAGCGAATCTCGCCGCCGAGAGCCTCCATCACCTTCATCTTCTCGCGCGAATAGCCTTCGGGCACGCAAAGAACGACGCGGTAGCCGCGGGCGACGCCGACGAGCGCGAGTCCGATCCCGGTGTTGCCGGCGGTGGGCTCGATGATGGTCGAGCCGGGGCGCAGCACCCCGCGCTCTTCGGCATCGAGGATCATGCCGAGCGCGGCGCGATCTTTCACCGAGCCGCCGGGGTTCAGGTATTCGAGTTTCGCGTAAATGTCCGCCAGCGGCGGGCGAGCGTAGCGCGCGAGATGTAACAGCGGTGTGTTGCCGACTATTTCGACGATGTTCTCAGTGGGACGCTGGAAAGACATACCTGTGTGCAAGCGTTAATAACCCTGATACTGAAAGTAAGTTTTGATTGATGCAGTGGAAATAAATTAACCGAGTCATGGTAGCCCGCCGCAAAAGAGTGTGTCAAAGGCGGAGATGGTGAACGTCGCCCCTGTGGCCGTAGGCTGTCCGAGTCGGCGCACCGCCCCACTCCGCGGCCGGGTCTCTTCATGCTCTGCCAGTGGCCTCAGTCGCGCGGCATCTCACCGCCGAGACGCCGCGGGGGCGCAGCGGATCGCAGAGGGTAGCCGTTAAATTTTCTGCGCGTCTCCGCGTAACCTTTGCGCCTCAGCGATGAATTGAGCATGACCGTAGCTCAACCGTCGAGAAGATGAAACCCCTGACTCCGCGCGGGTTCCGGTTGCGGCGACTTTCGGCCGTGTGATAGAAGTGCTCTCCGACGTGGGACGGGGGCGAACGTGACGGGCCGGCGCTTGCCGCGCCCGCCGACACATTCCGCATGGACCACCGCGGCCCCGCCACAACCGCGAGTCATTACACGACGGCTTCAACTAAACAAGAAAGACACGCGCAGCGTCTTCAAAAGGAGGGCGGCCATGAGATTGTTCGAGCTGAAGAAGGTATTTGTCACCGCGCTGGTGTGGTCATTCGCCGCGCCGGCATCGGCGGTCATCGCGCAAGCGAGCGGACAAAGCGCTCCGGCCGGATGGACACCGGAATTGAGTATGCAAGTCAAGACCATCGGCCCGGTTCGCGCCTCGCCGGATGGCCGGCGCGTGGTCTATACCGCCACCGACGCCATGATGTCGCCCGACAAGAGCGAGATGGTCACGCAAATCTACATGGCGAGCGCTGATGGCGGTAACGTCTTTCAGGTGACCTACGGCGACAAGTCTTCGACCAACCCGCAGTGGTCGCCGGATGGCAACTGGCTCGCTTTCACTTCGAATCGCAAAGACAATAAAAATAACCTCTACCTGCTGCGCTTGAACGGCGGCGAGGCCGAGCCGCTGACCGAGGTGAAGTCCGGCGTCGAAGGTTTCGCGTGGTCGCCTGACGGTCGCTGGATCGCCTACACGATGCGCGATCCGAAATCCGACGAGGAAGAGAAGTCTGACAAGGGGCGCGCCGATTTCCGCTGGGTGGAAGAGAACGTCAAGCTGAGCCGTATCCACGTCGTCCCCGTCCAGAAGGACGCCGCCGCGGGCAAGCGCGAGCCGCGCAAACTGACGACCGGCGAATACCACGTGACGAGCCTCGACTGGTCCCCCGACGGGACGAAGATCGTTTTCAGTCACGTGCGCTCGCCGAGGGCGAACGAGTGGACAACTTCCGACGTGTCGGCCGTTGAGGTGGCGACCGGGCAAACAACCACTCTCGCGGCGACCGCCACCACGGCCGAGACCTCGCCGCGCTACTCGCCCGACGGCAAGTGGATCGCGCTCGTCGTCAGCGACGACCCGCCGCGCTGGGCGCAGAGCGGTCTCGTCCACGTCATGCCGGCCGCGGGCGGCGCGCCGCGTGCGCTCGCCGCGTCACACGACGGCCAGCCTAATCTCATCGATTGGTCCCCCGACGGCAAGCGCATTTACTTCAGCGAAGCCCGCGGCACGGGCACGCGCCTCTACGTGCTCGACGTGGCGGCCAACGCCGTCACCGAACTGAACAAGGGGGGCGGCGACGTGTTGGGGGGCATTGACCTCAACCGCGGCGGGACGATGCTCGGCTTCTCTTCGCAGGCTTCCGACCGCGCCCCCGAAGCCTACGTCAGCCGCCTCGACAGCTTCGCGCCCGTCCAAGTCAGCCGGGCCAACGCGGAGTTGCCCAAACTCCCGCTGGGCCGAACGGAAGTCGTCACTTGGAAGAGCACGGACGGCAAAGAGATCGAAGGTCTGCTCACCTATCCGGCCAACTACCAGTCCGGCAAGCGCGTGCCGCTGTTGCTGAACGTTCACGGCGGCCCGGCGGGCGTCTTCCAGCAGACGTTCATTGCCGGTCGCGGCGCGTACCCGCTCGCCGCCTTCGCCGCGCGCGGCTACGCCGTGCTGCGCCCCAATCCGCGTGGCTCTTCCGGCTACGGCACGGCCTTCCGCCGGGCCAATATCAAGGACTGGGGCGGCGGCGATTATCAGGACTTGATGACGGGCGTGGATAAGGTCGTCGAGATGGGCGTGGCCGACCCCGAAAAGCTCGGCGTGATGGGCTGGAGCTACGGTGGTTACATGACCTCTTGGATCATCACGCAGACGAAGCGTTTCAAGGCCGCCTCGGCCGGCGCGCCCGTCACCAACCTGATGAGTTTTACGGGGACGGCCGACATCCCCGGCTTCATCCCCGATTACTTCGGCGGCCAGCCGTGGGACGTGCTCGACACCTACCGCAAACACTCGCCGATGTTCAACGTCAAAGGCGTCGCGACGCCGACGCTCATCCAGCACGGCGACGCGGACGAGCGCGTCCCCGTCTCGCAGGGCTACGAACTCTACAACGCCCTCAAAGCTCAAGGCGTCCCCGTCCGGATGTTAGTGCTGCCGCGCCAGCCCCACGGCCCGAACGAACCGAAGATGTTGCTGCAAGTCATGCGAACCAACCTCGAATGGTTCGACAAGCACATCGGCAGTTGAAAAGGGAAAGGAGAAGGGCGAAAGGGGAAAGTAAGGAAAAGTAGAAAGGCGAAGGGAGAAAGGGGAAAGTGTGGACACAGCTTCGC
>JBOGOY010000221.1:0-6394 GCA_050748185.1 Pyrinomonadaceae bacterium | reverse complement strand
TCACATGACGATCGCCTTTAGAGCCAACGACAACGATTTTAGAATTTATCTCGGGGGGCAGCGTGGCTTGATGATCGCGTCGCGTGTCTAAACGGACTTTGACGCTTTCCCGGTCAGGCGTGACTCGCCACTCCCGCTTAGAGTAATTGGCGCAACGCAGAGCAGGGCTATCAGCCGACGGACGCGGGTAAAGCACCCATCCATCAGGGGCAGATGAAGCGGCCGAAGCGGATGACGCCGGCAAAGCTTGAGAGGTAGATTGCTCGGCGCACGAAGAACAACTTGTCAAAAGAAGGATGATGAACAACCAGCGCATATTTTCACCCTCGGTAAGCAGGGGAAGGAATAACTCTTCTCACTTCACGTCCATCAGCCGGATCGCTCCTTCAATTACCGGCAGGGCGCGGGCAACGGCCGCCGGATCGAGTTTGTCGGGCGTGTCGTTCGGAGTGTGAATGATCGTCAGGGCGCGCGGCACTTGTGCGGGCTGTTCGCGTTTGAAGATTTTGAGGATGTGGGGAATCTCTTCGCCGCCGATGAGACTGAAGGAAAGCGTCTCGACTTTGGCCGGCAGAAAGCTCAAATGATCGCTCGGCGGGTATTCCGTTCCCACTCTGAGCGGAAATTTGTTTGCTTCGGCGGCCTGCGCCAGAGCCTGCGCCGCCGGCGTGTCGTTCGTGGGCGACATCACCCAGAGCGTGTCGCCATAGCCGAACACGTCGAAGTTGAGAAACAAGTCGGGCAGAGCCTTCTTCTCCTGAGCCGCCGCGACGTAGGCCCGCGAGCCGAGCAGGCCGCGCTCTTCCAGATCGAAGAAGGCGACGGTGACGCTTGTGTGCGAGAGGGGCTTCGCCTTCAACGCCGCGAGCAATTCCAGCACCACCGCCGAACCCGAAGCATTGTCCAGTGCGCCCTGCCCTTCAGCCACGCGGTCGTAGTGTGCGCCGAGCATCAGCCGGCGCTTGGCCGCACCCCCTGCCGCCACCGGCAACTCGGCAAAGACGTTCACGCCTCGGCGTTGGTCCCCCGCGGCAGCGAACTCTTCCAACCGGTACTTGACGCCGAGTTCGTCGAGCCGCTTCGTGACGGCCGCGCGGCGCGCCTCCCCATTGGTCCCGGCGGAGATGGCCGCCACCTGCGCTTTGAAGCGCCCGCCGACAGCAGCGGCCGCGCCGGCCGCGCCAGACGTTTGCGCCTGCGCCGACAGGCACAGCAAGAGGGTGAGACAGAACGACGAAGAAAGTTTACGCAAGAAGAGACTCCTCAAACGAAAGTTGTTGAGACAGAGTAGGCGCCGCCGGACGGGGCGTCGGAAGGTCTGTAAACGAATTTGCCAACCGCTCTAAGATTTTGCCCGCGGCAGATCCGCCAGCGCGCGCTCGCGCAAAAGCGAGCGATAGGGTTTGGCGCGGTCGGCGGCGGCGTTGGGGGACCAACGAACGCGCACGGCCCGCGACTCGCGCCCGTCGAGGCCGACGCGAACGCTGTACGCTTGGCGCTCGGCCGGCGCGTAGAGGACGAGGCGGCGGCTGAACGGGTCTTCGCGCGCGTCCGTACCGACGCAGACGATCTCTTCGTGGCCGTCGCGGTCGGCGTCCGCCGTCTCCATCGCCCAGATCGCGCCGCCAAAGTCTTCGCGGTCGAGCGGGGCGTAAGAGGCGACGCGGTAGCCGCCGGTCAGCGCCCCGCGCGGCTCGAAGACGACGAGGCGCGTGCGGCCTTCGCGGCGGCGACTCTCGACGGCGACGATCACGGAGCCGCCCGGCGTCCAGACGTGGCGCGCGTCGGTGATGACGCCGCCCCTTGCGGCGGAGCCCACATTAGCCGAGGCGGCGATGTGGCGCGCGGCCTCGGGCGACAGCGTCGGGACGGACTTTTTCGCACCGCCTGTGCCCGCGGCTGTTGGTCCCCTGTCTGACAGCGTGGCGGCGTCGGCGCGCCCGCCCGTGTTGTCGTCGTGGGACCAGACGAAGAGCAGGCCGCCGCAGAGCGCCAAAGTCAGCGCCGCCGAGGCGAGGCGCGACACCGTGAGTGCGAAGCCGCGTCGCGGGCCGCCGAGCGATTCGAGCGTCGAAGCGAAAGGGGCGGGCGTCGGCGTGGCGGCTCTGTCCGCGACCGCTTCGCCTTCCAACCTCTCGCGCGCTCCAAGGCTTTTCTCCAGCAACGCGCGCACATCGCGGGCCGAGCGCGGGCGATCCTGTGGGCGTTTGGCGAGCAGGGCGTGCGTCGCGAGGGCGAGCGCGCGCGGCACGTCCGGGCGGCGCGACATCAAGGGTGGCGGCGGCGCGGTCGCCTGCCGGACCAGCACCGCTGATTGGAGCGGGTCCATGAATGGCGGCTGGCCCGAGAGCATTTCGTACAACAGAACGCCGATGCTGTAGAGATCGCTCGACGGCCCCACCGGCTGGCCCAGACACTGCTCGGGCGACATGTAGCGCGGCGTCCCGATGATCAGGCCCGTCTCGGTCGTCGCGTGCGTCTTGGTGATCTCGGTCGAGTCGGAGAGAACTTTCGCGATCCCGAAGTCGAGCACGGCGACGCCGCGGCCGCTCGTCAGCATGATGTTGGAAGGTTTGAGATCGCGGTGCACGATGCCGAGCGCGTGGGCCTCGGCGAGCACCTCGCAGACCTCGCAGGCGACGCGCACCGCCCGCTCGGGGGCGAAGCGCCCGTCGCGCGCCAGCGCCTCGGCGAGCGTGTCGCCCTCGACGTACTCCATCACGAAGAAGGGCCGGCCGTCGGGCAGGCGGCCCGCGTCGTAGATCAACGCGGCGCGCGGGTGGCGCAGGCGGGCCATCGTGCGGGCCTCGCGCATGAAGCGATCGGCCACCTCCGGGTCGGCGGCAAATTCCGGCTTCAGGATTTTGATCGCAACCGGCCGATCCAGCCCGAGGTGCGTGGCGCGATAGACCGTGCCCATCCCGCCTTTACCGATCTCACAGTCGATGCGGTAACGATTGGCGATGACGTGGGGGGTGTGCATGACTTAAGCCCTCTGGTTCGGAAGCAAGGGTCTGTTACCGGTCCTCGCCCCACGGAAGCGACGGGGCGAACAAAAGCGAGGCGGGCTCGGTCGAGCTGAAGAGAGCGTGTTAGAGAGACGGATCCTTCTACGGCGACGGGAAAGAGACGCATCCACGAGCAGTTGTGCTTAGGATGGCAGAGAGTGTAATCAAAGCCGCGGCGGGTGACAAGAAAAAATGGGGGCTGGGGCCGGGAGACAGGTGACAGGGACGAATGACGGGTGATGGGTGTCAGGTATCGGGTGATGGGTGTCGAGCGACAAGACCTGTAGCTCCGAAGGAGCGGCATTCAAGAGCCCGGCCTGAGCGCGCCGGGAAACGTCGGGGTTCCGGTTCGAGCCCTGCAAGGGCCATGTCATTGAATTAAGGATGAGGTGATCTCAAATTTGAAATCTCCAATCTTAAATTTGAAAATTCAGCACTTGCCGATGCCACAGGATCGAGCCTTCGATCGACTTCGTTAATTCAATGCCATTGCTTTTGCAGAGCCTTGAACACATGGCGCGGCGGCCCGAAAGCGCGCGCCGTAATCGTTGACAGATAAACCGGCTTCGCCTATGTTGCGTTCGCCTTTTGAAAGGCTGAGCGGTAAGGTTGCTCTTTCTAAAGCCTTCATAGCTTTCTTCGTAGTCTTATACCGAATTGCATTACCTGAGATTCGTTGAGAGACGGTCTGGCCCGCCTCGGCGACGTGAGACGGCGGGCCAGCCCGCCTCTCAACGCTCGTTGAATTTCATGCTGTGACGCAAGTCGGTATTACGATCCGGCGGCCGACGACTCTCACGCCCCGGCCCGAACACTTCCGCCTCCGGCCGGGACGCCGCTGGCGCGGCCGCCTTGTCCTCATGCCGGAGGGCCGGCGCGCTCCTGCACGGCAGCGCCACCCGCTGACGCGAGCCGCGCGTGGCTCTCTCCGCTTCACGGACAGTCAGGAGACATCCCCATGCCGATCAAGCTGCTTCTTCCCGGCCGCGCCGTCGAGCCGGCGACCCCTTTCGAGCCCGACCTGAGTGATTTTCTAAAAGTCGAGATCAAGCGCGCGCAGGCGGTCGATGCCGCGGCGCGCGGAGTCGCCGCCCTGCCAGAGCAGGCCTTCGATGACGCCGAAGAAACGGATGTCATCGAGCGCGAGTGGACCATCGGCGTCAGGCAGTGGGTCTCGGTCGCGCAGTTGCGCCAAGACCTCGGGCAGGCTTCTTCGCGCGGAAGAGGGGACCAGTCCGTGTTGCGCGTGACCGGAGAGGTACCCGCTGCCCGCAGTGGCAGCCGCCGCTCTTCGCGCGGCGCGCTCACCTCCGCCACGGATTGGGCGCTCAAGGGGCTCAAGATTCTCCGCATCGATCCGGCGGAAGCGACCGCCAAATTGCTTGCGCCGCAGGCCGTCCGGCATCTCGAAGACAAGCTCAAGCCGGGCGAAGGTTTGTACCGGCTCTCCGACACGCTGGACGCCGAGGGGACCAAGCTCGCCGCGCGCGATCTGAAAGGCGACGCTCCGTATCTCGTCTTCGTCCACGGTACGGCTTCGACCACGCGGGGCAGCTTCGGCCGGCTTGCCGGCACGAAAGAGTGGGACGAGTTGCGGCTGCGTTACGGCAATCGCATTCTTGGCTTTCAACACCGCACGCTCAGCCAGAGCCCGGCCCGGAACGCGCTCGATGTGGCGAAGCTGCTTCCGGCGGGAGCCAAACTCCATCTCGTCACACACTCGCGCGGCGGGCTGGTCGGCGAGTTCCTCTGCCTGCGAAAGCTGGACAAGGACGATCTCAAACCCTTCCGCGCTGAAGAAGCGGAACTGCTGAAGGAGTTGGCGGACGAGTTGGCGGCGAAGAGATTTCAGGTCGAAAGGTTCGTCCGCGTCGCCTGCCCCGCGCGGGGAACCGTCCTCGCTTCGGGGCGGCTCGACACCTATTTCTCGATCATCCTCAACCTGCTCGGTTTGATCCCGGCGCTCGACAGCCCGGTCTATTCGTTCGTCAAGGCCACGCTGCTCGAACTCGCCAAGCGACGCACGCGCGCCGACGAGATACCGGGGCTCGAAGCGTTGATGCCGGAATCGCCGACGATCCGCCTGCTGAACCGCCCCACGTCCGCCAACAATAGGACGACGGCCGATCTGGCCGTCGTCGCGGGCGACGCGCAGGGCTCCGGCCTCCTCGGGCACCTCAAAGTGCTGGCGACCGATCTCTTCTATCGCGAAGATCACGATCTGGTGGTTAACACGGCGGCGATGTACGGCGGTCAGGAGCGCGAGCATGGAGCTTACTTCTTCTTTCAGCGCGGGCCGCAGGTCGATCACTTCAGCTACTTCGCCAACATAGAGACGCGCCGGCGCGTCTGCGATTGGCTGATAAGGACCGAGCAGGCGAAGCAGGACGGCTTCCAACTGCTCCGGCCGGAAGCTGCCGCGGACGATCTCGTCATCCCTCAATCGCGCGCGTTGACAGACAGTTCGCCGGTCGTCTTTCTGGTGCCGGGTATCATGGGCACGCACCTCGAACACGACGGCGATCGCATCTGGCTCAATCCCTTCCGGCTCGCCCTCGGCGGAATCCGCCGGCTCGGCCTCTCCAATACGGAGGTCAAGCCGGCCGCGCTGGTGGGCTTGGCTTATCAGAAGTTGGTCAACTTCCTGCACGATAAGCATCGAGTGGTCCCCTTCCCCTACGACTGGCGTCTGTCCGTGCTGACCGAGGGCGAGCGGCTGGCCGAAGCGATCGAGGAAGAACTGTCTCGGGTGAAGCAGGACCGACCCGTCCGCATCATCGCGCACTCGATGGGCGGATTGGTGGCGCGCGCCATGATCGCCGAACGGCCCGACCTCTGGGAGAAACTCTGCCGTCAGCACGACGGGCGTCTGATCATGCTGGGCACGCCGAACCTCGGCAGTTTCATCATCCCCCGCCTGCTGCTCGGGCAGGAGAAAATCCTGCGCCAACTCGCGCTGCTCGACTTCAGCCACCGCCTGCCCGCGATCGTCGACATCATCCGCGACTTTCCCGGGCTACTCGAAATGCTGCCCGAAGGCGAGGCCGTCCCCGACTTTTTCGATACGGCGTGGTGGCGCGCGTTGCGCCAGAACGCCCTGCCCGCCCCCGAAGCCGAGGCGTTGGACAAGGCGCGAAAGGCCCGCGCGGCTCTCGGAAAGAATCTGCCCGAACGAACGGTTTACGTGGCCGGGACCGCCGCCGAGACGCCGGGCGCGGTCAACATTGGCGATGACGGCGCAATCAATTTTGAAGTCCTGCCGCGCGGCGACGGCCGCGTGCTCTATCACCCGGAAACTTACCTTGCCAAAGTTCCCGTCTATTACATGAACGCCGCGCTCGGCAGCATGGCGAACCACAAAGAATCTTTCCCCGCCGTGCTCGAAC